>JBBQRJ010000289.1:0-6352 GCA_038214955.1 Aggregatilineales bacterium
GGACTGAGAAAAAGCGTAACTGAAAAGAAAGATGATTGGAAAAGATAGGACTTTAGTCAACATGGACTTATGAAAAACAGGACTGAAGGCGAGAGTGTCTAATCTCGAAAGGACGGACGCGATGTATCGCGTCCCTACAAGCAGATTTTCGTAGGGACAGAATATATTCCGTCCGTCTTTAGACACTCCCCTCCGTCCTGTCGCTTGACTTATTTACTCACCTTACGCAGGGTGTCCGTTTGACCCCCACCCCGCTCGCTGCGCACGCCTCCCTCCCCCGAATTCAGGGGAGGGCGAAAACACGAGTCTGCTTGCTCCCCTCCTCGAATTCGGGGAGGGGTCGGGGGTGGGGTCAGAAATAACGATCTGCGTAAGGTGAGTTATCAGTTCGCTTTCGCTCTAAATCTTTTGCCCGCGCAGACGGGGATCAAGCACGTCACGCAGTCCATCCCCCAGTAGATTGAACCCAAGCACGCCAAACATAATCGACAGTGCCGGAAAGATCATCAACCAAGGGGCGATCTCCGCAATCCCTCGACTTTCGCTCAACATGACGCCCCACGAGGGATTAGGAGGCTGTGTCCCTAGCCCTAAAAAGCTGAGTCCCGCCTCGGTCAACAGTGACCACGACAGCGCCAAGCTAATTTGCACGATCAACGGGGCGAGTGTATTGGGGATAATATGCCGTAACAATATGCGCCCATCAGACATGCCTAAACAGCGTGCCGCCGTGATGAAATCGAGTTCTTTAACCGACAACACCGGACTGCGTGCCACCCGTGCGAAAATCGGCGTGTAGACAATGGCAATGGCGATAACAGTTGTCGTGATGCCTGAACCAAATACGCTGACAATGACGAGCGCCAGCAGCAGCGCGGGAAGCGCAAAGAACACATCCATGATACGCATCGTAACGCTGTCAAATAATCCGCCAACATAACCAGAGAGCGTGCCTATAAATGCGCCAAAGGCAGCCGAAATGCTGACAGAGAGAACGGCGATCTGTAATGAATTGGTCGCGCCTTGCATCAGCCGACTAGCGATATCGCGCCCGAATAAGTCTGTCCCCAACGCATATTGTGCGCTTGGCGGTTTCAGACGGTCACGGACATGCTGTTCAAGGGTGGGATACGGAGTCACGCCAAGCGCACCAAGAATCGCTATCAGCGCGTATATCGTCACCAGCAGCAGACCAATCGCGCCGCTACGATTCTTCAAGAGACGGCGTAGGAGCGAAACTTCTGTGGGTTTAAGTGTCGTGAGCATAAGAGATACGCGGATCGATCACAGTGTAAATAAAGTCAGCGAACAGATTGATCACCACAAAGTTGAACGCGATAAAAAGAGCTATCCCCTGCACGAGGGCGTAATCTCGCTGTGAGATGGCGTTAAATAAGAGGCGACCAATGCCGGGAAGCGCGAAAATTTCCTCAATAATGACCGTGCCGCCGAGCAAGTAACCGATCTCTACGCCGACAATCGTCACAATGGGGATCAATGCGTTGCGTAAAGCGTGCCGCTGGATCACGATGCGTTCGAGTAAGCCTTTGCTGCGTGCCGTTCGCACATAGTCCTGTGCCAGCACTTCCAAAACGGCGGATCGTGTTGTCCGCATGACCGAGGCGGAAAACGAAAACCCCAGCGTGAAGGCAGGAAAGATCATCTGGCTTAAATTGCGGAGCGGATTTTCTGCCAGCGACACATAATCGCCGGAATTTGGCAATATTTTGAAGTAGACCGACAGCACAAAAATGATCAGCGTGCCGAGCAAGAAACCGGGCATTGCCAAACCGAGCAGCGCCAGCAAACGTCCCAACAAATCGATTATGGAATTGTGTTTTACGGCGGACAGCACCCCGATAGGCAGCCCGATTAGCAGGGCAATCGTCACCGCCATGACCGCGAGTTGTAATGTGACCGGGTAACGAGCGAGGATCACATTGAGGACAGGCTGTCCATGCCGCACAGATAAGCCTAAATCGCCGCGCAAAGCGTTTCCCACCCAGACGATATATTGTTCGACTGGAGGTTTGTCTAAACCAAAATAGGCTTCTAAAGATTGCCGCTGTACGGCTGTCAGCATTCCTGCTTCTGTGCCAAGCATCGCAACAATGGCATCACCGGGGACAAGGCGAATCGTACTAAAGATGAGGATAGACACCCCTAGCAAGGTAGGAACAAATGCAATTATGCGCTGCATCAAATAGCGGATCATATTGAAATTATCAGGGGTGCAAAATGCTTGCACCCCTGACCCTAATCATTATCGCGCCAGCTCAACCCGCGTTAGCGAGAGGATCGAGTCGGTGGGGGTAGGAACAAATCCGGTGACATAGGGCTGCTGGGCGGTATATTCGTAGCCGACGTACAGCCAAATCCAGGGCGCTTGTTCAGCGAGATAACGCTGGAACTCGGCAAAGATTTCATAGCGTGCGGTGGGGTCAGTTTCAGCGCGTCCAGCCGCCATCAACTCATCCAATGTCGCATCACTGTAACCCGCGACAACGTTCAAGTTTCCGGTAGATTGCCAGTAACGAGCGTACATCGTATAGGGGTCGGGACGACCACCGTTCTGGGCGACAGCAGCTTCAAAGTCGCCAGCCAACCAGCGATCAACATACACGCTCAGTTCCAGCGATTCGATTTCAACCGTGATATTGATTTCTGCTAACTGCGCTTGAATATTTTGCGCTTCGGAAAGAGCAGTTGGGGGTTCGGCGTTCGCGGCGATCACGTTCAGCGTGAAACCGGCTTCCATTCCCGCTTGTGCCATCAGTTCCCGCGCACGATCTAGGTCTTTTTCATAGCAGAACAGTTCTTCGGTAGGCAGTGTAAACGCCGCCATTGTCAGTGGAGCAGTCACCTGTCCTTCGCCTAATGAAGCCACATCAAGCACTTCTTGACGGTCAATAGCACAGGAGATCGCTTGCCGGACTTCCAATTGATCGAGCGGCGGGGCGGCGGCACGAAGTTGGAAAACATGATAGCCAATAGAGGGCGCACGGTTGAGGACGATAGTTGGGTCATCGATCAGCAGGGTCGCCACTAACGGATCATTCAGTAACGCAAAGTCAATCGTTCCGGCGCGGAGGGCTGCCAGAATCGAGGTTTCGTCGGGAATGATGCGGATTTCGATACCATCGATGTTAGGACCTTCGCCCCACCAATTCGGATTCGCCGTCAACATCGTGACTTCTTCTGGCGTCCAACTGTCCAACACGAAAGGTCCCGTCCCATTGGCAACAGTAGCGACAGCGCCGCTTTCAACATCGGCAGAGTCCACGATTGCGGCGTTGGTGGTTGCCAGTGCCGCCAGCAGCGGCGTATCCGGCTGCGACAAATTGAACACCACTGTATAGTCGTCGGGCGTGTCGATTGACGCAATGCTGAGATAATTCGCACGGGCTGCCGCAGCAGTCGTTTCATCCAGAATACGATTAATGGTGGCAACCACATCTTCGGCAGTAAATTCTGCCCCGTTATGGAAGGTGACGCCCTGTCGCAAGTTGAGCGTTAACGACGTGCCATCGTCGGCGAATGCCCAGCTTTCCGCGAGAGACGGAATAACATTCAGGTTTTCATCAAGGTTGACGAGCGGCTCATAAATGAGTTCCAACAGGCGGAACGAGGCGAACGCAGTTTGGGTATGCGGGTCTAGTCCGGTGGTATCTGCTGCGCGTGCCATAATCAAAACGTTATCAGATTCTTGGGCTGAAACCGTTCCAACCAATACGGTCAACAATGCAATCAAACAAACAATCACTATTTTTCGCATCGCAAACTCCTTTAGACTTCTTCAGCAAATTGCTGTGAACGTTCAACTATATCACTTTACACGCTTGTGGAAAATAAACTCGGTAACATCAGGCAGGACATAACCCGATAGTGCGCCGACTTGTTCAAAACCTTGCCTTGTGTAAAAGTGCTGTGCGCGTGTGTTGAAGTCGGACACCAGCAGAAACAGATCGCTGGCGACCTGTGCGCTTTGCCGCTCAATTTCATCGAGCAGCGCCACGCCGATTCCACTGCCCGCTTGATCGGCTCTCACCCCGATCAAGCGAAGGTAAGGACTGCGCCCAAACGACCCTTTTGGTATGCCCCACGCAAACCCGCAAACATCCCCATCTACTTCGGCGGTGATCAACCAGTGATTTTGCGCTAATCCGTTCTCAAAACCGCTCGTCGCTTTGGGTATTGTCAGTCCGTAACGCTGCCACAAAGGGGTTTCAACCATCCATGCAGCAAGTAACAGGATGTCCGTTTCCCTCATCGGGCGTAGTGTGAATGCCATAACGCTCATTTTATCCGAGTTTTAACAGAGCAGATTAAGTCCATGTGCGACGAATTAAGTCCACATAATTTGCACTGGGCGTAATTTGCCCCAATACCACAGGGTGATCCGCGCCCGTGAGCGCCGGAAGTGTTCCGGGTCGTGCGTGCCATGTCTCGTGAGCGAGGACGGCAAACACGAGGGCTTCTTTATTATCGCTGTCCATGCCGACTTGCTCGTGCGTCAGTACGACAGCGGGTTTTAGCAAACTTTGCAGCAGGTCGAGCATGATGGGGTTATGCCGTCCACCCCCGCCTAAGATAATTTCTTCGATGGGCGCGGGGGCAAAGCGGGTGTAGGCATCGACAATACTTTGCGCCGTCAACGCCGTCATGGTCGCCAGAATACTGTTCGCATTATTGCCGCGTTGATTGCCTTCTTTTATCAATTGAGCCGCCATTGCTTTGCTAAAGAGTTCACGTCCCGTTGTCTTGGGCGGCTTAATCTCAAAATAGGGATGTGCCAGCAAGTCTTGCAGCCAATCTTCATCAATACGCCCCTGCCGCGCCAGATCAGCATCGCGGTCATACGTCCGCTGATCATTGGTCAACAGCATCATGATCGAATCGAGCAGCGCGTTACCGGGTCCGGTGTCAAATGCCAACGGTTTACTGATTGTGTTTGTAAGGGGTGGCAAAAATGTGACGTTACCAATGCCGCCAATGTTTTGGACTGCCCGCCATTTCGTCTTGTGGCGCAGCAGCAGCCAATCGACATAAGCCGTGAGCGGTGCGCCCTGCCCGCCCGCTGCAACATCACGCGGGCGAAAGTTGTGAAGGGTGGTGATCCCCGTGCGCTCTGCGAGAATCGCCGCTTCGGTCAGTTGCAGGGTGGCACTGACGCGCCCATCAACCTCCACTTGATGCCAGACAGTTTGACCGTGAGAGCCAATGAGGTCTATCTGATTTGCATGATAACCGCTTTCTGCAATCAGGCGGAGAACGGCATCGGCAAACAGTTCACCGAGCGCGAAATTGAGCTTGCACAGTTCATCAACCCGCCCGGTAGTGGGCTGACTCGCGGTGAGGATACGTGCCTGAAATCCATTTGGGTACGGGTAGGCGATGGCATGGATAATACGTGCATGGAGATCAGATGGGTCTCCAGAGACCTCACACAGCGCCGCATCAATGCCATCAGCAGAAGTTCCCGACATCAACCCGATGATCAGCATATTTTACTCTTTCTCAGCCGATGAAAGCAGATAAGCCGCCAGTTCAAACAATCGGTTGTCGAGGCTCAATCTTCAAGGGCTGTGCCAGCATAATACTTCCAACGTCCATTGTGTTGGCGAAACACGCTGCGCTCTGTAAACGATACGTCATCATTGTCCGCAAACAGCGCCGCATGGAATGTTACCGCATCTGCTTCAACGCGAATAATCTTTAACCCGACAAACTTTGTATTCTGGCTAAAATCGTGTATATCCTGCTCCCAACTGGCGTGATCAGCCTGATATTGTGAGCCTTCGGGGTGGGTCGTCGCTATGAGATATTTTGCTAAATCCAACGCATAGGCGCTGTAGCGTGAACGCATCAAGGCTTCCAGTGACGGCGCGGCAGCGCCTTTGTGTAGAAGTTGACAGCATTTTTTGTATTTGATCCCACTATCGCAAGGACATGGGGCGTTAGGAGATATTTTCATCGTCTGAACCCAACATGCTAGAGACTTCCATAATCGAGGGATCAATAATTTGTTTCACAACCACAGTTTATAGCCCCTGTGACAAATATCAAGCGTGATCGTTAAACCTCGCAAATCGTTAAAAGCGGCAGATGTAGCGTTCACAGCAGACGAAACCCTGAATCTGCTGAGCAAGAACACCTACACGGCGGCAATAATCGACATCGACTTGCCCGGAATGGACGGCTTAGAGTTAGTAGCTCACCTTACGCAGATCGTTATTTCTGACCCCACCCCCGACCCCTCCCCGAATTCGAGGAGGGGAGCAAGCAGACTCCTGTTGGCGCCCTCCCCTGAATTCGGGGGAGGGAGGCGAGCGCAGCGAGCGGGGTGGGGGTC
>JBBQRJ010000290.1:0-6349 GCA_038214955.1 Aggregatilineales bacterium
CGCAGATATGGTTGCGTACAACGACAAGCACAACGAGGCGAATCTCGAAAATAATCAGGATGGTTTCAACGATAACAACAGTTGGAACGGCGGCGTGGAAGGCAATACGGACGACCCCGTGATCAATGCGCTGCGCCGCCGACAGATGAAGAACGCCATTACGATGCTCATGGTCAGCATGGGGGTGCCAATGTTCCTCATGGGTGACGAAGTAGCCCGTTCGCAAAATGGAAACAACAATACCTATTGTCAGGATAACGCGCTCAACTGGCTCGACTTCACAGCCAAAGAGCGCAACGGCGATTTGTTCCGCTTCTTCCAGAAGTTGATCGCGTTCCGTTTGACGCATCCGGTTTTACGCGGCAGCTACCACCCGCGCTTCACCGACTATAACAAAGTCGGCGTGCCAGATATGGCATGGTTCAGCACCGAGAAATTCGAGACGGGCAAGCCCGACGAACGCCTGACCATCGCCTTTTTCCTCGGCGGTGCATATGCCAAAGGCGGGTTAGCGAAAGATACCAACATTTTCGTGATGATGAACATGCATTGGGATGATCAAGCCTTTGAACTACCCAAACTACCGTTCGAGGGCAAATGGCATATCAGCATCAACACGGCTGCCGACTCGCCCAACGATATTGCTGAACCGGGACACGAAAAGCCAGTTAAAGCCAGCAAGGGCAAAGTCACGCTTAAGTCACGCTCTGTCATGGTACTGATCAGCAAGTAACCTGAGTTTTGGATAGCTTTTTCTCCCTCACCTTAAATCTTTCTTCCCTGTAAACTGACGAGCGAGAAGTTTTTTCTCCCCTCCCTGAATTCGGGGAGGGGTCGGGGGTGGGGTCTATCCGAAACTCAGGTTAAGTAGGCACACAGCGCGTCCGAAATTTTGTAGAGGCATAGCGTTTGTGTAGGGATGTCTGTTGTTTGCTCCCCTCTCTGCTCGGAGAGCTGAGAGGGCGACACCTGTTTCTGCCGCCTGACCCTTTGTTGGGCTATGGGAAGAAAGCCCCATGAACGGGGAGACTAAATAGCCCTCTTTAGAGGGCTTACAGGCTTTTATGGTAGCCGGAGGCTTTGAGCCTCTGGCGATGAAATGGCGAACTGTCGCCCCTCTCCGCTCGGAGAAGGGGTGCATTACCCCTCAATTGCCGCCATGAGCGCCGCAACCAGCCCCAACCGATCCCCTAACTGCGCCGGGACAATCTCGCACGATTGCGCCGCCATCGGTAACGCTTCCTCTGCAACCACACCCCGACAGGGAGCAAGCAGCATCTCCCCCAACACTGCACCCAGCGTCCCGACAATCACCAGTTGGGGATTCAACACATCCACCAGCAGCGCGATCCCACGTCCCAACCATGCGCCCATTTCCTCGACCAGCGTCCGCGCATCAGCATCACCGTTCAGCGCCGCGCTGATCACCTCACGCGGGGTCGTCCACCGCCCCGGAAAGCGCACCCCGGCTAGATTGATCAAGCCCGCGCCGCTGCAAACTGCCTCCCACGAGCCGACCTTGCCATACGCTTTGAGTCCGTGATCGGCAATCTTGATATGCCCAACTTCCCCCGCCACATCGCTTGAACCGCGATAAATGCGCCCGTTGAGGATCAAGCCCGCGCCGATTCCCGTTCCCATCGTCAAGAAAATCAAGTTTTCCGCCCCAGACCCCTTACCCGCCCCGAATCGCCATTCCGCGAGTGCGCCCGCGTTCCCATCATGCTCGACGTAAACAGGCAAACCAAATCGTTCCGCGAGTCGTGCTTTCAACGGCACATGATCCCACAGCGGCAGGTTGGGCGGTGATAGGATGATCCCCTGCTCAATCTGCAAGGGTCCGCCAATCGATACACTGATCGCGCCCGGTTTCTGCTGTGAGCGTTCGATCACCTGTGTAGCTAAACCACTCATACGAGAGAATGCCGCTTCAAACGACACATCTGCCCCATTGTCAACCGTTTCATGCTGGTAAATATTTCCAGCGTAATCGCCCTCTACCACGCCTATTTTGCTGCCGCCAATATCGAACCCGATGATTGTTTCAATCATTATCATTTCCTATAACGTGAATGCTGTCTGTTGAATAGTATCGCTGGAAATTTTGACATCGTAGATCAAGCGCAGGGTAAATCTTACGTTTAACTGGGGAGGTTGTTATGTATGATCATCGCAACGTTTTTATTTGGCTTTCGGCAATCACACCCACTCATCCACGCAGACGCCGCTTAAGTCTTGCGAGAGATTGAATGACAACTCTACCGCGTCCTGAATACCCTCGTCCGCAATTTATGCGTCACGAGTGGCTGAACCTGAATGGCACATGGGAATTTGAATACGACGACTCCAACCTTGGCATGAAAGAGGCGTGGTACGTCTCTAACCGCCTCTTTTCACAGCAAATCGTCGTTCCCTTTCCATTCCAGAGTGAATTGAGCGGCATCAACGACCCCACATTTCATGATGTGGTCTGGTATCGCCGTTCATTTGAACTTCCGGCAGATTGGCAGCAGCGGGTTGTGCTGCATTTCGGCGCCGTGGATTATCGTGCGTCGGTGTGGCTCAACGGCGAATACGTAACCTCTCACGAAGGGGGGAACACGCCCTTCAAAGCAGAGATCAACGCGCTCCCCGGCAGAAATTACCTCGTCGTGCGTGTCGAAGACCTCTCAACTGACCTTGAACAACCTCGCGGTAAGCAGTTCTGGAAAGAACAGTCAGAAAGTATTTTCTACACGCGGACGACGGGCATCTGGCAAACTGTGTGGCTTGAACCTGTCGCATCAGCCTACATTGAGCGCGTGAATATCACCCCCAATATTGATGATCATGCGGTGAAATTGGAATATCGTGTCGCGCATCCAGTGATGGGTCAAGAACTCGCCGTTGAAATTACCTATGCCGGGCGCATCATGGCGCGTGAGACGGTATGGGTGCAAGCAGTCCCCTATCTCGCCGCGTGCGTGATCACGCTGCCCGAACTGCACCTGTGGAGTCCCGAACATCCCAATTTGTACGATGTGACCTTCCGCCTCAAGAACGGCGATCACATCCTCGATGAAGTCACAAGCTACTTCGGGATGCGTAAAGTCTCAACCCATGGCGGCAAATTCATGCTCAACAACGAGCCGTATACTCAAAAGCTCGTACTGGATCAAGGCTATTTCCCTGAAAGTCTGCTTGCCGCGCCAAGCGATGACGCTTTACGGAACGATGTTGAATTAGCAAAATCAATGGGATTCAACGGCGTTCGCAAGCATCAAAAAGTCGAAGACCCCCGCTATCTCTACTGGGCAGACCAGTTGGGATTGCTGGTGTGGGGTGAAATGGCGAACTGTCACACCTTTGGAGACACCGCCGTCAAGCGCATCACCGCCGAATGGCAGGAAGCCGTTGAGCGTGACTATAACCACCCGTCGATTGTGGTATGGGTTCCGCTCAATGAAAGTTGGGGCGTCCCACATTTGACCACCGACAAGCGCCAACCTGACCATTCAATGGCTTTGGTTTACCTTACCCGTTCGCTTGATCAATCACGACTTGTAGTGTCTAACGACGGATGGGAACACACTCACAGCGACCTTTGTACCATCCACGACTACACCGACAACAAAGACATTGCCAAACGCTATAAGACTTCTTCGCGGGCAGCAGCCTCAAAGCCCGCCAACCGCGTGATCTACTTGCCCGGTTACGCCTATCACGGCGAACCGATCATCCTGTCGGAGTTCGGCGGGATCGCCTTCAAGCAAAGTAACTGGGATGGTTGGGGTTATTCATCGGCAGAGGATGCCGGGGAATTCACACGCCGTTATCGTGAAGTGATGGAACTGGTATTCTCGCTGCCCGTCATTGACGGCTACTGCTATACGCAGTTCTGCGACGTAGAGCAAGAGATCAACGGCTTGCTGACCTATGACCGTAAGCCAAAAATCGACCTAGCGATCATTCGTGCCATCAACGAAGACGAAAAACTAGTGGTCGGGTAATAATCCACGCGCTGAACATAATAAAAAATCAGGGGCAAACGATTGTCTGCCCCTGACCTTACCGCACCGCAATCAGGCTTTAGCTCCCAATTGCAAACGTAATCTGTACCTGCACGCCGACGCTCAACTGTCCAGCGCTCACAGGCTGATTCTGTGCGACATCCATTCTTACGCTGCCGCCAAAACCTTCAGCATAGGGCATGTTATTGTTCATCACTTCGCTGATGATGATCGCGTTTCCGACGTTCACACCGAGCGCACCCGCCAATTGTTCGGCACGCGAACGGGCATTTTCGACTGCTTGTACGCGGGCTTCCTGTTCCAACGACGCTGTGTCTGCAATGCCAAAGCTGAGGTTGTAGATGGTGTTAGCGCCAGCGTTCACGCCCGCGCTGATTACCTGTTCCACCTGTGAAATATCGCGCACAGTCAAGCGAACGGTATTGCGTACACGGTACACCCGTGAGGTCGCTGTACCCGTTTGGTCATAGCGATCTTCCGGGTAAATATTGACACCCGTCGTCTGAATATCTTCACGTTCAATGCCCACACCCACCAGCGCATCAATCACGGCGTTCATCGTTTCCGCCGTTGAAGCAAACGCCTGTGCGAGGTCAGCTTCTACCAATTCGACACCCAACTCAATGTAGGCGACATCGGGTTCACCATACGCCGTACCAAACCCGCTCACAGTGATGGTATTTTCAGGGAAGGTGTCTTGCGCCGAGGTCGCCCCAACACCCACAACGAGCAGCGCCAGCGCCGCGATCACGAGAACCATACGTTTCAACATTTACGAACTCCTTAGATTAAATTGACTTACGTATCTAAGACGACGAAGCTGTCAAGAAAGTTCCAACAATCTAAAAACAGACAGTTTTTGTGTAGGGGCATGGCGACGCCATACCAAGTTAAGATGCCCCCGACCCCTCCCCAAATTCAGGGAGGGGAGCAAACAAAAGCGTCGTTTGTATGAGATTGTAGGGTTGAAATGGGCGCTTGAGGCGGACGTTTCAGCCTCCTTTAGGAGGCTTCCTACCCCTTGCCGGATGCTTTAGCGTCCGGCAAAATCGGCTGAACTTGCTGCGTCCCAACGACAATCGCATTATGCTTCAAACGGCACAAAACGCACTTCAAACATGCTCTGCCACAGCTTACCCGTCAGATAGAACACATCATTTTCGGGATCATAGGCGATCCCATTGAGAACGCCGTTGCCGTCCGTTGGGCGATCTTCCGCCGCAAGCAGTTGTGACGCATCGATCAACGCATTCACTTCACCCGTGTGCTTGTCGATCCGTAAAATAAAATCGGTTTGCCACACATTCGCGTAAATGTCATCGCCCACACATTCCAGTTCGTTCAACTGGATCACCGGACGCCCGCCGTAGGTGACTTCAATGCGTTCCAGTGATTCGAAGGTGTCAGCGTCGCGGCGGGTGATGTACTGCGATCCGTCACTGTGATACAGCGACTCGCCGTCATAACACAAGCCCCACCCTTCCCCCAGATAGAAATATGCGCCCTCATAGGTGAAGGTGTCACGGTCATAGACCAACGCGATCCCATCTTGCCATGTAAGCTGGATTAGGCGGTCATCAACCAGCGCCAAACCTTCGGCAAAATACGGGGGGACATCCCGCGAACGCTGAACCTCTCCCGTTTCAACGGCGACTTCGCGCACAGTGGATTGCCCACGCCGCCCCGTGCTTTCGTAAAACACGCCGTTGTCGAGTAGTAAACCTTGCGTGAACGCTTCAGTATCATGTGGGTAAACGGCGATCACTTCGGGGACAAGTGGCTCAACCCCCGGCGGAAGTTGTGCGGGAAATACCCCTGCCGCGCTAACATGAACGGCGATTATCAATACCAATATAAGGATAAACAGGCGACTGATTTTCAATTTCTCTCTCCTGAACGCGAACGATTATAGCGCAGCGTCAGAACTTTCGTGGTAATTGTGGTAATTGTGGTAATTGCGGGTAGATCGTTCATGTGGCAATTGCTGAAATCAAGGATAATGATACGCTATGCGAAAGAGAATCATGTCAAACCTGAAAATCCCGCTATTTCTGCAAGCCCTCGCCTTATATGCTGTCGCCGCCGCGTTGTTTGCTGGCATTCTGTTCGTAGCGCCGGGTTTTTTGGGGACTGACGATTACTATCATGCACGCATTTCAACTGAAATCCTTGAGCAGCGCCGTCTTGCTCTCGATTTCCAATGGCTGCCGCTGACCATCCTCAGCCCGGAACGCTTTAGCGATCATCACCTGTTGTTTCACCTCTACGTTGCGCCCTTCACACTGCTAGGCGACATCACGGGCGCGAAAATCGCCACCTTGAGCATTGCGGCGGGCATT
>JBBQRJ010000291.1:0-6347 GCA_038214955.1 Aggregatilineales bacterium
GTGACAAAGCTGAACTCTTCTTCAATCACCCAATCGGCGGGATACTCGAATGCCATTGAGCCATCAGTCAAACTGTAGGTCGCCGTTTCCTGAGCGAACACAGCTCCTGCAAAACTGAGCGCCAATATACATACGATCAAGATCAAAATAGGTCTATTTCTAAACATTATGCCTCCATTGAGTTGTCGCGTGTCAATGCGACACCGCGCTAGTGGGTTTCTAAAAACGATCTATCTATAAGCATAACGGCAAATTGCTTCTAAGGGAATCGACTAAAGGCGGAGAATGACACCAAAATGAACGCAAAGGACGGAGCAGTTTGAGACTCATATACAGCAAGTTAAGCCGATTTGCCGGACGCTAAAGCATCCGGCAAGGGGTAAAAAGTCCCCTGAAGGGGACTCGCAGGGTATTTGGAGCGGGAATTGGAGCCCCGTTTACGGGGCTTTTTAGAACTAGCCGGAGGCTTTGAGCCTCTGGCGACCCCCAAACGAAATTTTTTCTAAGGCAGAAACTCCTTAACTTGCCGTACATGGGACGGAGCAGTTTGCGAACTTTCGACCCAAAATGCTCCATACCATGCGAATTGCTTGTCTTATAGACCTTCTAATACGCGGGGCGGAAGCCCGATGGGAAGGGCTTCGGGGCGCTCAACGGTGCTTTCGAGCGTAACATAGGTGCCGTTAGTATAGGCAGTCTCGAAAGCGTGCATTATTTCGAGGACATGATATGCCAATTCGCCGCTTGCGCGGTGTGAACGACCATCACGAATGGCATAAGCCATATCTGCCAAGCCAATTCCACGCGCCCAATCCTCACGATGCGACACAGTTATCACATCCCATTCATGTTTGTCTGGTACAAACACTTTCACTTCACGGGGATCGTAGCCGTTGGGATCGGGGATGGTCATAGAACCGACTGAGCCGTAAATTTCCATTTGCGGCAAGCGGTGTCCCCATACGTCAAAGCTGGTGATCAGAGTCGCAATCGCGCCCGATGCGAATTCAATCGTGCCTGTGTAATGAGTCGGCACTGTGACAGGCAGTTCGCGCCCGTCTTTCGCCGTGCGGGTGGGGAAGGAAGCCCTCGCCACACCGCTCACACGGACAGCGGGTCCCAATAAAGCAACTAGACAGGTCACATAGTACGGACCCATATCGAACATGGGTCCGCCACCGGGTGCATAGAAGAAGTCCGGGTTGGGATGCCAGCGTTCTGGTCCGTGACCCAGCATGAAGCCTACTGCCGCGACAGGCACACCGATCACACCATCATCTAACACTTTACGGGCGGTTTGATGCTGCCCGAACAGAAATGTGTCCGGCGCACAGCCCACGCGCAAACCTTTTGCGGCGGCAGTGTCGATGATAGCCTTGCCGTCGCTCAACTTGATCGCAAGCGGCTTTTCGGAATACACATGTTTCCCCGCGTTGAGCGCCTTCAAACTGACAGCGGCGTGAACGGCGGGAATGGTCAAATTGACCACAATATCAATTTCCGGGTCGTTCAGCAGTTCATCGACCGTGTAGACTGTCGGGATGTCGTTTTCAGCGGCGACTTTACGCGCCTTGTCGAGATCAATATCCGCACACGCGGCGAGATCGAGGATGTCAAATGCACGAGTGCCTTTGATGTAAGCGGGGCTGATATTGCCCACGCCGATAATACCTACTTTGAAAATTCTGCTCATTAGGTTCTGCCTATAGATTACTGAGGTAACGGAAACTCTTTTCGACTGCTGCCAGCGCGTCGCCATCAATGCGATCTGCTTCGACAATCAGCCAATCTGCTTTGTGGGCGGCGATGATCGCGGGAATATCTATCACGCCATCTCCTACAGCGGTCATCGCTTCACCTACAACGGCTGGACCATCCTTGATGTGCAGAAAGGGCGCACGATCTCCAAGTTGGCGTAGCACTTCGATGATGTCAGACCCGCCGGTTTGCACCCAATAGGTATCCACCTCAAATAGAACGGTGGGCGACAGGAAATCAAGCATACGCAGCAGCGGGAGCGTGCCATCGGGGAGGCGGCGCAGCTCGAAATCGTGGTTGTGATAAGCCAGACGGAGTCCGTTTTCACGGGCGACAGCATCCCCCTCGTTTAGTTTTTCGCACAACTGTTGAATGCTTTCCAACGAATGGAAAGTCTCTGGCGCGATCCACGGGAAAACGATGGTATCCGTTCCCAATGCAGCTACAGTATCTAACACTTTTTGTTTGTTATCACCAATGGGCAGGGGAGAATGGGCGCTGCTTACGCGCAGACCCAATTCATCGAACAGGGCTTTTGCTTTTTGCGGCGATTCGCCATACATCCCCGCTGTTTCGACGGCAGGGTAGCCAAAGGCTGCGACCTGCCGAATGATGCCCTCAAAGTTCGCTGAAAGGGCGTCACGAAGCGTATAAAGTTGAAGCGCAATCATGAAATGTTGATCCTCTAATGTGATAGTTATGTGGGGAGTTGAAGCACCCATTGGCGCTTGGCAATCGATCCCGATAATCTTCACAAAGATACCCATTTTTTGACCTGATGACTAGACTTCGGAAAAAATTTGTGAAAAGTTCATTTATTACACATCTAAACCGATGATAATGTAACTCACCTTACGCAGATCGTTATTTTTGACCCCACCCCCAACCCCTCCCCGAATTCGAGGAGGGGAGCAAGCAGACTCCTGTTTGCGCCCTCCCCTGAATTCGGGGGAGGGAGGCGAGGGCAACGAGCGGGGTGGGGGTCAAACTGACACCCTGCATAAGGTGAGTTAGTAATAGTAATCGCTCTCACCCACTGGATCAACTTAACGATGATGCGGTGGGCATGAGGTCTGCATCGATCACATCGTAGATGGCTTGCAGCGTGAGCGAATTGCCTAACGCTAACGCGCTTTCGTAGTCTTCGGGTGCGAGTTCGGTTTTGAACTGCTCTAGCGTTTGTCGTGCAACATGCCGCACATCAAGTTCAACCGCCGGATGCTCACTCGTGAATACAACCCACGCAGTCGCCGTGATCAGTTCGCCTAACTGCCGCTTGATTTGCGCTGCAAGATAGATCGATGAAACGATCAACGTCAAGATGTGATAGCTCCGGGAAATTCGCACGACTTCTCGAAAATGAATCAGCGTATTGGCGAAATCGCCTTTTAAGATGAAGAGATAAGTCATGTTCGACCATGTATTCGCCCAGAGCCGCGTATTTCCAATGTCATGGGCAATATCGCGTGCTTTCACGAAGTAGTCGTGCGCCAGTTCGTATTCACTACTGAGCAAATACAATGCGCCTAAATTGGCGTAACTGAGAGCGATGATGTTTGGGTTGCCTCGCTGTACTTCTGCGATTAAGTGGTCAATCAACGGCTGACGGGCGACAACCTCTTTGTCCATCAAAACGTAAATTTTCATCGAGAGATACAACAGTTCGCGCCAACTTTCGAGGTTGGATAAGTGTTGAAACAGCGATATCGCCTCGTTAAACAACGGCAGGATTTCTTCAACGGGGTGTGTTTTCAATTTGGCATGGGCAAGCACCACAAGCGCACGCGCTTTGCTTTCAACATAACCCGCCGATAAATCGTAGGCAGTTTGCGCCATAATAATGGCTTGATCGGAGTCCCCTTCACGGCGAGTCGCTTCTGCAAAGGTGATCAACGCATCAATGCGCGTCTGAGGCGGCAAATGTGGCAGCGCTAGAAAGCCGCTGTACAGCGTTTTCACAATATCGAACCTGCCAACTGTGTGATACACCTTGCCAAGTTCGTTGACCGCATCAAGGCTAACCGCATCATCATCGGGAAGCAGAGCCAGCACCCTTTCGAAATAGGTTTGCGCTCCCGTGAACTGATTCAACCGGACGGCTTGCTTGCCCGCCGCCAATGCGTAATAGGCTTCGCGCTCAACGTTCGCCGCTGCGCCATAATGCCGCGCTAACACGGGATAATAGCGTTCGTCAGCCGCATAAATCATTTCGATGGCGTGCGCCGCCCGTTCGTGCAGTTCGCGCAGCAGGACGGCATCGGTGTAATGCAAAATCCCTTCGCGGATTCGGTCATGCGAGAAGCGCAAGCGTCCTTCTGAGGCTTCGAGGATTGCGCCCTCCAACCCATGATCGATCCAATCTTGATTGGCGCCGCCCGTGGCGAACTGCACGAGTTCGAGGTCAATTTCGCGCCCGATCACTGCTGCCAATCGTATATTCACATGATGTGTTTCGGGAATGCGTTCTAACCGACGCTCTGCAATCGCCAGCACCCCTTTTGAAAGCAGCGATTCGGGCAGGGTGAGCAGCCCAATAGCATCCAGTCGCCCTGCATAGTCCGCCAGCGTCTGCAAAATATCGACAATGAAAAAGGCGTTCCCTTCTGTTTGCTTCAACAGAAAGTTGATCAACTGGGGGTCGCGTCCGGTTTTCTCCAACATAGACGCCGACAGCGTTTCAACTTCCGCCGCAACCAACCGTTCTAGCGGGATGATACGCATCGCATTCAGGCGTTTGGGTAAATGGGGCGCGTCGTCGCTGCGATAGGTGGCAATGGTCACCAGCGGGAAATTCGTTTGCACGTTGATCAACGCTTCGAGGATGTGGAGTGTGTCCTCTGCCCAGTGAATATCCTCCAACACCAGAAGCATAGGCTTGTTCTGGCGGCGAAACAGGTCAAGGATGATATGCTTCAACCGTTCTCCCGCTTCTTTAGGATCAAGTTCTGGAACGCGCTCGACCTCCCGTTCCAACAACCGCGCTATTTCCGGCACAAGGGGCAGAATGACACCGGCTTCCAATGGCGATAAGTCACAGCCGAGGATCAACATGGGCAGCACGCTGCGTAACAGTTGATAGGGCAGCCCACCGCCCTCGACGACTTGCCCACGCACGACAGTC
Organism: Aggregatilineales bacterium; assembly: GCA_038214955.1. Taxonomy (GTDB): domain Bacteria; phylum Chloroflexota; class Anaerolineae; order Aggregatilineales; family Phototrophicaceae; genus Flexifilum. The sequence goes on from JBBQRJ010000291.1 coordinate 4,880, forward strand.
AGCCCATTGACCAATGCGGCTATGCGTACTTCTTCCAACAAGCGCGACTTGCCGACACCCGCTTCACCCCCCACCAGCCACGATGACCTGTTCCCTGCTTCAAGCGCGTTCGTCAGCAGGTGCAATTCGCGCTGTCTGCCGACGAATTTTGCCGCATTCAAGAAACTTTCGCGGATCGTGATCGTTTCTTCGGGCAGCGGTATGTCGGCAGCTTGACACAAGGCTTGCAGCACCTCGCCCGCGCTGGCATAGCGATCTCGCGGGTCTTTCGCCAGCAAGCGATTGATCACCCATTTGAGCGGGTCGGGGGCTTGCATGGCAGATAAATCGGGCGGTTGGTCAAGCACACGTTTGAAGAGTTCGTTCAGGTTGCGTGTGTCGAAAGGATGCTTTCCGGCAAACAATTCGTAAGCGATGACGCCAACGCTGTATAAATCAGAATAAATGCTCGCTTCTCCTGAGCGCAAAATTTCCGGCGACATATAAGCCAGCGTCCCAGACATCCCTAATGCGTGACTGCCTTCAACCGACAGCCCAAAATCGACGAGTTGAAGCTGGTCGTCTTTATTGACGAGGGCGTTATCAGGTTTTAGATCACGGTGCAAAATATCGCGTCGGTGCAGATAGACCAACGCTTGGAGCATATCGATCAGCAGATTCATCTTTTGCACAAGGTCGCGCCCGTGTGCCGCCTGTGTAATCGTCCGCACCTGTTCAATCAACGTCATGACGTAATAGGGCTGGTGTGCCTCGTCAAAACCGTAGTCGAACACGTTGATAATGTTGGGGTGGTGCAGCGATGCCAGAAATCGAAATTCCCGTGCTAAAGCGACATCAGGGTTCGATTCGTTATTTCGGCTGATGCGAATGGATACCGTAGGAACGTTGACTCGCTTCAACGCGGCAGGTTTGCCCGTCAAGCGATCCAACACGCGGTACACCTTGCCCATGCCGCCCGCGCCTAGCTGACTAATTACCCGGTAGCGGTTGGCAATCACAAGATTGATTGGCTCGTTTATCGTCATGCTCGCTGTCAGTATTGTCTGCCTATTTAGCTATTGTAGTGCAGTAGGTTATATGAGGGACAGAATCTCAATCAATGTCAATAATTCATTACGACTGGTTTCCGCCATTTTAATATACTATTTGCTGTGAGTAGAACAGTTGGATCGCAGACAGGGCAAACCGTGTATTTTACAGATTGGTATCTGCGTGAAGGCTGGATGATCTTTCACTGGTGGTTCATGGCAACCTTTATGGGAGTCGCTGCGCTGCCTTTATGTGCGCGTTTCTTGCGGGGACTGCCGGATAAGGGCGTGATCTTCGCCCGTGCGCTCGGATTAATGTCCGTCGGGTTTATATTGTGGTTCCTGGGCAGCATCAATTTTTTGAAAAATACGACGGGTGGTATTGTCACCGCGTGGGCGCTCACCCTCGGGATTGGCGTGTTCCTCATGTGGCGGGCGCG
>JBBQRJ010000292.1:0-6346 GCA_038214955.1 Aggregatilineales bacterium
GCCGAAGTCGGCTATATTGCGCTGCCTGTGAGGGTCGCGCCCGACGCAGCCCCCGCGCAAGGTTACAAACTGAGCGTCGAAATTGACGCCAAATCGCTTGGCAAGCCGCAGCGGTTACGAGCGGAAACGGGCGGCGGCGTGGTCGAAACCCAGTTCGTCCCCGATGCGCTCAAAGAGAAGATCGTCGGGCTGCGCGGGCTAACCTACAGCGTGATCAAGCGGTCAGGGCGCAACATGCTTGATCTCTCGTTTGACCTTGCACCGGGAAAACTCGGTGAAGCGGCGACGAATGAGGTCATGTCCGGTTGGGTCAGCGTGTGCAAAGTGTCGGACTATAAAGATGATCGCTACCTGCTGCATCGCTACGGTGCTTTGTTACAGGTCAAGACGCTGCCACAGTTGAAACGGGCGACCCTGTACGAACCGCTCACAAAAATCACAGAGGCGCGGTTTGCTGACGCGGGCTACCCGCTGAGACCTGCCGAAGCCGGATTGATCGCTAAACTGCTCACGTTGATTCTGGAATACACCTCCCCACGCCATACCGGACACGGACACATGGCGGCGGGCATCTATAATGTAGACGCGCTGATCGCGCATGACCCGTTCACGCTGGATAACGAGCCGTATATCCCGCACTGGATGCGTGGTTTTATTACTTTTATTGAAAAGGATGCGCGGGCGGCAGAACATCCTATCCCCGTCTTGACCAAGTATATTTACGAGGATTTACTGCGTGATGGCATGAATCATGCGTTTGAACTGGTCGAACGGGATTCGGGTGAAGAGGTCGGCTCAGAAGAAGAACGCGCTAGTTATCGTGAGAAGGTGATCGAACGCTTGAAGACCAAACAGGGGATCGACTTTAGCACGATCTACCTGCCATTGATCATGGGCGGCATGATCATCACGGATCGCATTATGATGCCCAAAGAAAGCCCATCCGAATTGCTGAAAGAAGTCAGCCATGCGCTTGAAAGTCGTTCTGGCGAGTGCGAGGACGACGACCCCATTTTCATGATGACGCAAGACATTTTGTGGCGTACCGGTCAGAAGTACGGGATTAAGTTGAGCTAACCAATTATGGATAAAAGTCTGCATTTCGAGCCGCTGTATCCTGACGTGCTGGGCGCAATCGCAGGTAATTTGCGCGTGACGATTGAGCCGATACAGGTAGCAGTCGGGATTTTCCCACGCCGCGCTTACGTCAACCAGCCCGTTGAAGTTGTCGCTATTTTGCAGAACATGATCGATCAAGCCGTTGAAGTGAAAGTGACTCTGGAACTGCCGACGAAAGACCCCAACGGTAAGCCAATTGCTTTCTCTACGCCGAAAAAGAGCGTCACCTTGCACATGACCCCCGGTGAAGCGGGCGTCGTGCGTCTGCCCATCGTGCCTATCGTGCCGTCACAGCCCGCCGAAGATATTCCCATTCGTATATCGCTCAAGGCACGTTCTACGCGGACAGGCAACCCCGTTCGACCCCCGACTCGCGGCGCTCCACCGTCGGTGCTGGCAGTCTCACCGTTCAAATTACAGGTGCTGCGAGACATTGAATTTGGCGATCACGCGCTGGAAGGCGAAAGCGCTGTCGTGTTTTTCGATATTGCGCCCAAGCGATTGCCCGCTTTCACCCAGACGCTTAAGCCGACATATGAAGCCTTATGGACTCGCCAGCAGTTGAACGAGGAACGCGCACACCTCATAGCGAAAATTGATGACGCCCGTTTGATCGCGCATTCTTTTATCACCAGTGAAGTCTATTTGCCCATTTTCCATGCGGTAGATGAACTTTACGCCGCGCATGGGCTTCCCCTGCATCCCGGCGAGTCGCGGGCAATTGCCAAACTGCTCACCTACACGTTAGGCGATCAATCGGACACCGACCCGAACTATCGCATCGAGGATCAACGCTGGTTTCAGACGTTGTGTCAAACACTGGCGTTCGATGAAACAGTCGCCCGACAAAATCCCGGTGATATTGCCGTGCGTCATTTGTTCGAGGCGTTGATGTATGACGCCATCTTGCTCGGTTTTACGCTCATTCGCCCCCGCGTGCGCGTCAATTTGGGCGATAAAACCGAGCGCGTCCACTTTGCCAACCGCTTTTTGAAGTGGCTGGCGGGGCAGTCTGAACCCGATTTGATCTACATCTATTTGCCGCTCGTGTTGGGCGGGGTGGCGGTGAATCATATTGTCGTCGCGCCGAAAGACGATCCCTGGATCATGATCGATGAACTACGGGAAGCCTATCGTGGGCGCGTGCGTTTGGTTTCGGGGGACGCGGCGGAAATCTTCGACATGCTCGATAAACTGTTGGAGCGCGGCGAAGAAGATTTGCGGCGGGCGCGGATTCAGCGTTCATAACGTCAGTAAATTGTGGGGTGAGAGACGATAGTGTTGATCTCCCCACTTAACTAACCTCAGTTTTGGATAGCTTTTTCTCCCTCACCTTAAATCTTTCTTCCCTGTAAACTGACGAGCGAGAAGTTTGTTTTCTCCCCTCCCTGAATTCGGGGAGGGGTCGGGGGTGGGGTCTATCCGAAACTCAGGTTAACTATGAATTAACGTACAAAATGTTTGACTTTCAAAGCATATATCTTATTCTTAGACCATCGTTCTCCTATCATTGATGGGGCATAAAATGTACGTTTCTGAACATACTGTTATTGTGAACAAGCCAATTGATGTCGTTTTCAAAAATTTGGCATGTCTTAAGGGATGCATCAACTGGTCAACGCTGCTGCACGCAACCGAGAAATTAGACGACGCTCCCACAGGAGTCGGTACGCGCTACAAGCACACAGCAGGTTTTATGGGAATGACCAGCGAAACGATTCAAACCGTGAGACTCTACAACCCCCCGTATGAATTTGCGTTTGGCGACGACAAAGATGCTAATCTTCCGGTGCAAAACCACTATACGTTGACTGAAGTTCCAGAAGGCACACAGATGCATTTGCAAATGACGCTGTCGCCGCAGGGTGGGTTCATCGGCAAAATCGCCACTGGTTTGCTGGTTGGACGGATTCAAAAGCAGATGGATAACGACCTGAACAACTTTAAGGAACTGGTCGAAGATGGCGTGACGATTCACGCCTAGTAAGTTTCGCAGCGCAATTGAGCCACACGGGATCACATTATGGATCACACGTTTGAACAAGAGATAATTGTCAACCAACCTATTGACGTGGTTTTCAGAAACATTTCCTGCCTGAAAGGGTGCATCAATTGGTCTACTCTGCTGCATGAGACCGAGAAATTGGACGATGAACCCGTTCATGTGGGATCACGCTATCGGCATGTTGGCGGTTTCATGGGAATGAAAACCGAATCGATTGCCGAAGTGAAGGTTTACAATCCCCCGTATGAATTCGCGTCCGGCGACAGCGATTCCAGCAAGAGTATGATGCCCGTAGAATTTCGTTACACATTGTCGGAAGTGCCGGGCGGAACGCGCATCCACAATACCTTTACGTTTAAGTCGCGCAGTGACCTCATCGGGCGTGCCGCCGCTTCCGTTCTGATTCCCCGACTGCGGAAGCAGATCGAGTCAGACCTGCACCTGTTTAAAGAACAGGTTGACGCTGGTATGATTGTCCACGCGCAGTAAGCGCCACCGGAAACAAGTGGATGAGATTTATCGCGTGATCACGAAGCCTTACCCCCGAACCCAAATTCGGGGTAAGATTTCAAACGCCCTCACTCTTCCCACCCCTGACATTCTTCTAACACCGCGCCAACGTGATTTTTACGCACCGTTCTTATACTGTACGCTGAAGGTGATACGCCGATTCACGGCAGATCGCACCGATTCCTCGTACAATGAGGGTATGCAGTCGTAGAAACAAGGTAAAACAGCGATGATGCGTTTTGAACGATTTACCGAACGCGCACAAGATGCAGCGGCACGCGCTTACGAAATCTTGCAGCGGTACGGGCATAATCAGGTGGATACTGAACACATCCTGTTGGCGCTGCTCGAACAAGCGGACGGCGTGATCCCGCAAATTTTAGAGCGGCTGTCAGTCGATGTGAACGCCATGCGTAAACGTTTGGATGAAATTTTGCTCGCCAGCCCAAAAGCGGCGATCTATGGCGGTGGAACGGGGCAAGTGTTCATTACGCCGCGTGTCAAACGGATCATTGACTCTGCCAATGAAGAAGCCAACCGCCTCAAAGATGAGTACATTTCCACCGAACACATTTTCCTCGCCATCCTCAGCGAAAAGAACACCGCAGTCGCCAAAATTCTGGCAGATACCAGCGTGAATAAGGATCGCGTTTATGATGCGATCAAGGATGTGCGCGGCGGTCAGCGTGTGACCGACCCGCAAGCGGAAAGCCGCTATCGCACGCTCGAAAAGTACAGCCGTGACCTCACCCGCATGGCGCTTGAGGGCAAACTCGACCCCGTGATCGGGCGCGATGCCGAGATTATGCGTGTGATTCAAATTTTGTGCCGCCGAACCAAGAACAACCCCGTGTTGATCGGTGAGGCGGGCGTCGGTAAAACGGCGATTGTCGAAGGACTGGCGCAAAAAATCGCGGAAAGCGATGTGCCGGAACTTTTGCAAGGCAAGAAGGTCATCAGCCTCGACTTGAGCGCGATGCTGGCGGGCAGCCGTTTTCGCGGTGAGTTTGAAGAACGCTTGAAGGCGACCATCGATGAAGTGCAGCGGGCAGAAGGGGAAATTATCCTCTTTATTGACGAACTGCATCAGGTGGTGGGCGCGGGCGCGGCACAGGGCGCGTTGGACGCGGGTAACATGATGAAACCTGCGCTGGCACGCGGCGAACTGCGCTGCATTGGCGCGACCACATTGGACGAATATCGCCAGCACATCGAGAAAGACTCGGCGCTGGATCGTCGTTTCGCTCCGGTGTACGTTGAAGAACCAAGCGTTGAAGACACGATTGATATGCTGTTCGGTCTGCGAGATCGCTACGAAGCGCATCACAAGGTCACAATCAGCGATGATGCGGTGATCGCGGCGGCACGCTTGGCGGATCGCTATATCTCGGATCGGCGTTTGCCCGATAAAGCGATTGATCTGCTCGATGAATCAGCCGCGAAACTGCGCGTGGCGCTCTACTCCATGCCCCCCCGACTCAAGGAAATGCAGGGCGCGATTCAGCGGTTAAGCGCCGACGAGGAAGCGGCGGGTATGGCGCGTGAGTACGAACGTGCCGCCGAATACAAGATGCGCCGTTTGCAACTGCAAGACGAACTTGACAGCGAGAAGATGGTATGGCAGCGCGAAAACACGATTGATGAAGTCGTGAGCGCCGAAGATATTGCGTCGGTGGTGGCACAATGGACGGGTATCCCCGTGAATCAAGTGCTGGAATCCGAAGGCGAAAAACTCCTGCGTATGGAAGAAGCTATGCATAAGCGGATCATCGGGCAGGAAGGCGCGGTCAGCGCGATTTCCCACGCGATTCGCCGTTCGCGCAGCGGCTTGAAAGACCCGCGCCGTCCCATTGGCTCGTTCATCTTCTTGGGATCGTCCGGCGTCGGTAAAACCGAACTGGCAAAGGCACTCGCGGAATTTCTATTTGATGATGAAGACGCGCTCGTGCGTATCGACATGAGCGAATACCGCGAACAGCATACGGTCAGCCGTTTGTTTGGTGCGCCTCCCGGCTACATCGGCTATGAGGATGGCGGTCAACTGACCGAAGCCGTCCGCCGCCGTCCCTACCGCGTCATTCTGTTTGACGAAATCGAGAAGGCGCACCCGGACGTGTGGAACGCGCTGCTGCAAATTCTCGAAGATGGGCGCTTGACCGATGGTCAGGGGCGCGTGATCGATTTCAGCAATACAGTCATCATCATGACGAGCAATTTGGGGACAGAATTTGCCAAACGCGGCGGGGCGCTTGGTTTTGTGCAGCCCGCCGACGAACAGGCGATTGCCGACCACCAGAAGATCGAAAAGGCGATGCGTGATACGTTCCGCCCTGAGTTCTTGAACCGCATTGATGAAGTGATCATCTTCGAGCCGTTGAGTCTCGAACAGGTGGAACACATCGTTGATTTGCAAATGCGCGAGATTGCAGAACGCTTAGGCGAACGCGGTTTGGCAGTTCACCTCACCGAACCGGCGCGTCAATGGCTGGCGAAGAAGGGCTACGATCCGCAGTTTGGGGCGCGTCCGCTGCGCCGTGCGCTGCAACGCTTCCTCGAAAACCAGCTTAGTTCACAGTTGCTGCGCGGTGAAGCCCGTTCCGGTGACTTGATCGTGATCGATGAGGTCAATGGTGAACTGGTATTCGAGCGTCACGAAAACGCCAGCAGCGACTATTTGCAGAGCATCCGCCAAGACAGCATGATTGATTGACC
>JBBQRJ010000293.1:0-6346 GCA_038214955.1 Aggregatilineales bacterium
GCTTCAAGCACTTGCGTAGAAACCGTACCTTAATAAACGCATAGCGAGTGATCGTTCACACGGATGTCCCGTGCGAAAGCGGCTGCGTAGCTCGAAAGGGCACGCTGTAAATCCTGCCCGGCGCCACAGAGTGCCGATGGTCTCCTAGCGGGGAACGGGCTCACTCATCTCTGCCAAACGCCCTCGACCTGTGCTGCGGGGCTGATCCTCCTTGAAGAAGGGGATCAGCTTTGCCAAGCCGCACACAGACCCCCGATGTGCAGATCGTCGTGAATGCGAGCGGACATCCGCTCGACCGGAAAGGTCAACCGTTCGTGGTGTTCGGAAACGAACCCGGACGGCATTCAGGCGGCAACTTGCACACATGGGCGATTAATCAAGCGCCTCGTGGACTTCGGTCTGCGGGGCGCTGATCTTTTCTCAAACCTTACCCCTTCTTCTCGGAGGTGATCATGAAATCGGAAACTCATCTGCTGATTGCAGGCAGTCGTTACTCGACTCGTGCCGCATTGCAATATGCGCGGCGTGCCGTGCAGCGAGCGCATCAACTCGGTTGGACGATCCTTGTCGGTGACAACCCGCGTGGGATCGATAGGGCAGTGGTTCAAGAATGCCGCCGTCTCAAGGCAAAAGTCATCGTCGCAGGGGTCGCCAATATCCCTCGTAATGGGGGCTGCTGGCATGGGAGCTATATCAAGGTGACCCGTGATTTGTATCGAAGCGCGGGCGGCAATCTGCTCAATGCTTATACGACGCGAGATCGTTGGATGGTGGATAACTGTCAGCGAGCGCTCTTCATCTGGAATGGCGATAGTCCCGGCACAAAAGCCGGGTTCGATTATGCCGTGCAGCGGGGCAAACTCGCCGACTTGATCCGCTTTGCTGTGGAGGTTGATCCGCATGGCTGAAACCCACATCGTTGCCGTTGATACTTACGCTAGTCAGCGCGTCAAAGACCCGCAGCGCGACTGCTTGATTTCCGCCCACAAGATTGGGTACAGCAGTGCTGCCGCTGAAACGCTGCTTACCCTGTTTGGCACAAAGGCGCGTGATGTCTCGCCCGCGAAAGCCTCGTATCGTTACATCGCCTTCGACGCCGAAACCGTTGTGCATCACGGTTATCTGCTGCTGGCGCTCACTTCAAGCGAACTAGCATCGGCAGAAACTGTCACGCGGCGCTATCACGGGGCGGCAGTTTACCGCTGGCAGGATCAGCAGTGGTGCGAACTGCCCACGCTAGGATCAGACACCTACACGCCCATCATTGGACGCTCCGGTCCGAGTTTCGACCCCTCTGGTTATCGTCCCACCGCGTCTGCAACCGGTGAGCGCGAAAGTGCGGTCAATGGCATTCAGGTCGAAAAGAGTCAGCGCAGCCCAAACGAGAAGCCTTGGTTCTGGCTAATGGGCGATACCTATCCACACCGCGACCTGCTCAAGCGACACGGCGCACGATTCAGCGGCAAGCGCCGTGCCTGGTACTGGGTTGGATGGGAATTACCTGACGCCATCCGCCAGCTTGTGCAGAATACGGCGGAGATTGAAGCGCCGTCGGTTGCAGTCGAATCCGTTGCCGCAAGCACGGTTGTCATGAGTCCTGAACTTCAACGGCAGATTCTCGCTGTGCTGGCACAGGATGACGCAGAGCGCGACGCAGCCCCTCTGCCGACTGCAATGTCACCTGTCATCGAACCCATCAAGGCAGAAACGCTGCCCGCAGATGAAAAACCTACTGCGATCCGTATCCTCAAACCCGTCCCTCTCCCTACAGACGGCACACCGATGGATCCAGTGCAGACTGCTATTCGTGATACACGAACGTTGCCCGTTCACAGCAATGCAATACACACAAGCAACCCGAAGATAGGGCGCATCGAGCAGTCATATTGTGGCGAACTCACGGGCAGCATCACCGGACAGGTGTTCTCGTATGGATGGGCAGTTCACGAGGGCGTGTGCATCTACCTGAATATGGCGGGTCCCAGAGTCGCCGTTGAGGCGATCCGCGCCAAGCTGTCGAAAGGCGATCAGGTGTCGGTCGTACCGTCAGATTCCCCCGCCATCGAACTGACCGCCGGGGAAGGCAATTCGGGGATGTATCAGGCATATCTGCATTATCTACCCGAAGCGCGTTTTGCATCGCTGATCCTTCTGCATGAGTGGGTGGTCACGCCGAACTATGGCGGCAAGTCAACTACATTCATCTTCCGCACAAGCGAGTCACAGGCGATGGCGAAGCTCAAGCATCACATCACGCAGTTGGTCAACGTCCCGGTGTTCGATTCATGGACAGGGTATCTATACCAAGCAGGGCAGCGGGCCATGCTCGTCCGCAAGACACGTTCGGCGGGCGGGATCGATCTGCTCAGCGTCGATCTGGACGTTGATGCCTGGACTCGACTGATTACGGGTGGGCTAGAACAACAAATCATTCAACTACCTCGAAGTGCTTTATAATGGTGTGCATCAATGAAAAGTGGAGGTTCGGAAGATGACAGACCGAACGATTACGCTGCGTTCCGATCTGGTCGAGCGATTGGAAACGCTGGCTGAACGGCAGGGGCGTTCGCTGGACGATGTGTTCAGGGAACTGCTCAATACCTACGCACCGAGTGCCGGTGGGAATTGGGCGCTCGCGGTTGCGGAAGGCATGGAAGCAGCGGACATCGACTGGATCGACGACCCAGATGCCTCCGTAAACAGTCGTGAGCATTTCCAGCGCCACTTACGCGAGAAGTGGCAGCGCACACAAGATGCGGACGGAGACGATGCCTAACGTTACACCTGAGTTCCTCATTGATGCGAGCTACCTAGTCGCGCTGGGGTATCCACGCGACCGCAATCATGCGAAGGCGAAACAGTTCGCGGCGGAACACGATTCAGGCTTACTCATCCCGGATGTTGTACTCGTTGAGGCGATCTACAATCTCCAACGCTTAGGCAGTACCCCTGCGACGGTACAATTTTCGACGCTCTTGATCGCACAATCGCCCCGGTTTGTGCCGCTGATCGTAACGGATTTCGCGCGTGCCTTTGCCTTGATGGATCGGTACCGGGATGCCGAACTCGACTTCGTGGACTGCTGTCTGACCGCACTGGCGGAACGGTTGAATATCACGCGCATCTGCACCTTTGACCGTCGTGATTTCTCAATGATTCGTCCGGCACATGCCGAGTATTTCGAGCTGCTGCCGTGAGCGGTTATGTGATTAATTTCAGGAGAGGTTTGGTATGGAAGCCGTATTTCCACTAATTGGAGTGATAATTGCCGCTTTTACAGCGGCAATTGTTACGTTTCGCACCACACAGGCAACCCTAGATGCAAATCGGCGTAAAGCTCGACAAGACTATCTGACATCACGTATGGATATGTTGGCGAAAAGTCTGGCGGAATATGAAGTCTGGTTATCTCATCATGGCGGATATAAAAGCCCTCCAGCGGGTAGTGATGAGGCATCAAAACATGCTCGCATAATCGGAGAAGCGATTGCGGCGTGTCTCTCTGTCAACGATCTGCCCAGTACAAACGACAAAAGGCTTGCCGATATTCGATGGCAATCATTACCTGATGTGCCTTATCAACCACAAAAGGAAACCCTCGAAATTCACCGCCTAGCTTACATCGCTAACCGGAGATTAACGAGAAATTTTGTAACTCAAGAAACACTAGGGGCGGGTGGGCAAGAAGAAATTACGCAATGGGGACACTATCATGATCGGAATCGCAATGCACTTGATCATGCCGTCAAACGGTTGGCGCAGTTAATTGAGGAAACACAATCGAAACGTTGGAAACCGAAAGGAGATTGACCTATAACGCAAACGGATACGATCCCTGTCGATGAGCGTCTGCTCAAGACGATGGAACTCAAACTGAGTGATTTGGCGGCACTGTGGCGCGGAAACAAAACCTCTCCTCAGGCTGAGACGATTGTTCGGCAGTATCAAGTCTTGTTGCGCTGCATGATCGAGCTTGGCTTTCGTGAGCCGCTAGATGCCGACTCTGAACTCCCCAATCCACTGATACCGCTCGAATACCTCGACCTATTCAAGCAACCGTAACGCCGCTCACAACTCACTTTGTCAACTGCCCCCGCTCAAACGGGGGCTTTTTGTATTTCAGGAGAAGGCTCATGGCGCGTGCCGAAAGTAAGCAAATCATGGGGTTTCTCCCCATCGAGGAGCGCCACTATACGGCGCTCCTGTCGTTAGTCGCATCCGCCACGCCCGCCGTGCGGTTGCTCGACCCGTTTGCGGGTGAAGGCGCATTCCTCGAAGCGGCGGCGAAAGCATGGAATCTGACCCCCTATGCCAACGAACTGGATGGCGATCGTGCGGCAGCGTGCATCACTCGCTTTGGCACAACTCAAGCCGTGCGCTGCGATGTCGAGCGGTTGGTTGCCTCGAACAATGCTTTCGGTGCTGCTTGGCTGAACCCACCCTACGATCACGATGCAAGCGCATCGGGCAGCAAGCGGGTCGAGTTCCGCTGCCTGCGCCATGCGTGGAAGTGGGTGCAGGAGGGTGGACTCGCGTTGTGGTGCATCTATCGTCAGCACATCACGCCCGAAGCGGCGGCATTTCTTGCCAAGCATAGTCGTAGTGTTGACATGTGGGCGCTGCCGGGGAAGCATTTGCACGAGTATGATCAGAGGGTCGTCGCGGCGGTCAAGGGCATTCCTGCCGATCCGATTGCGCTCTACGAACAGATCATCCGTGAGCGCGACGATCCGCGTCCGCTCGTCATCCAAACCGAACCGATCTATCGCCTGCCTGCACCGCGCCCGGTTGGACGCTTCGTCTTCGCGCCGGATATGTTGGACGAAGAAGCAGGGCTGCGCTTGATCGAAGAGAACGGCGCGTGGAAGACCAACGGTTTTCAAGTGCTGCTCGACGTTCCTCCCCCCCCGGCTGAGATCGAACCGGTGGTCGCGCCGCGCCCTGGACATCTGGCGCTCGTTTTGGCGGCAGGCGTGGCGGATGGCGCAGTCATCGAGACGGAGGAGTACGGACGGGTGGCGCTGCGCGGCAAGACGCGCCACGTCGAACAGGTTGCTCGCGTCGAGGTCGAAGCCGATCCCAACAACCCCGAACGGCAGGTGAAGAAGACGACCATCCGCCTCAAACCGACGACCACACTCACGCTGTTGGGCAGCGATGGTACGACCGTCGAGATGGAAGGCGATGAGGCACTGCTTGGTTTCATCACTGCCAACAAGCGGGCACTGGCAGGCTACCTCAACCGCCGTTTCCAGCCGATGTACCGCTTCGACTTCGATGGCATCGGGCGCTGGCTTGACCGGATCAAACTCAAGGGTAAATACCCGCTCTACACGGCGCAGAAGCATGTGATCGCCGCTATCACGTGTGGGCTGCGCTCCCGTGACAGCCTACTGCTCTGCGGCATGATGGGGACGGGGAAAACGGCGATGGGAGGCACTGCCGCGATTGCTATTGCCGCGCACATCGTCAAGGGGATGCAAAGTGCCATGCGTCCTGATCAGGTGGTCTTGATCGTCGCCCCGCCCCACCTAATCGAAAAGTGGAAGCGGGAACTGTACAGCATCCATCCGAACATCCATGTTGAACGTCTCGACCGCCATGAGAAACGGTAGAACTCGTCTCTAATTCGAGCGCGGATTGCTCCGCCTTGTATTCGTCGGTATCGTACCAGGTGGCGAAGTAGGGATACTTCTTTTCACCCTTGTACAATGCGACGAACGAATCGCCCTTGTTGCAGAAGTGATACAGGTAGCGCGGCACAATGTGACCCCATGTACAGGTCGGATACGCCTTCAGGATTTCCCATTGGGGGGCGCCGCGTTCAACCATCTCACCCATTCGCTCAACTTCTTCTTTCGTCCAGTGGACACGCTGCGCTCCGCGCCGGAAGTCAAAGGTTGATTCGGTGCTGTCGCGCCACAAGATCGTCATACGACGGTTGGTTCGGTCAAGCTGTGTCACGGTCGCATATTGTGCCAGTGCCTCGAACAGTTCCCGGCGGCTGGCACGCGGCACGGCATCCCAATACGCGATCACGCGCTCCAGCACCGGACGCGCTTCAAGCACGGTTTGGCGCTGTTTCTTCCCGTCACGCAATAAAGTCAGTTCACCTTGCAGTCGGGCGATCTCGCGTTCTTGTGCCTCGTAGCTCGCTTCCAGCTCGTGGATGATGTCCGGGTTGTGCAAAGATTTCAGATTTTTCAAGATCGTCTCTTTCGCCCGTTTCGCCCCGCGTATCTCCGCTTCGATTCGGCGTACTTCGGCATACCCGCTCGCACGGCTGCTTTCGACCGCCACCTGCCACGCAGCATCATCGATGGTCGTTGAGCGCAAGCGTTCCAGC
>JBBQRJ010000294.1:0-6343 GCA_038214955.1 Aggregatilineales bacterium
CTCGTACTCGCTCCGGTGAAGCAAGCTGTAATGCGGTTGTAAACAGTCGAAGCGTGCAAAATACCGTACATCGCTCACCCACAACGCCTTCATGAGCATCCATGCCGGGTAGTTGCTTGCGCCCACGTAGCGCACTTTGCCATCGCGCACCAGTTGATCGAACGCGGACAGCGTTTCATCGAGCGGCGTTTCATCATCGGGATAGTGCGCTTGATACAGGTCAATGTAATCTGTCCCCAAACGGCGTAAGCTGTCCTCTGCCGCTTTGACAATGTGAGCGCGGCTTAAACCTTGACGGTTCGCCCCTTCCCACATTGGGGCGCGAACTTTCGTGGCAATAATTACTTCATGCCGATTTTTGCGATCAAGCCATTTGCCGATGATCGTCTCGGACTCGCCGCCTTTATTCCCCTTGATCCAATATGAGTAAGCGTCCGCCGTATCGAAAAAGTTGATGCCCGCCTCAAGCGCACGATCCATAATGGCAAACGATGTTGGCTCATCGGCTGACCATCCAAATGTCATTGTCCCAAGACACAAGGCGCTCACTCTTAGCCCTGTCCGCCCCATCCGACGATAATCCATCGCGTAATCCTCCTTTGATTGCGACAAGTCCCTATCTGGCATTATGATTGAAAATAGCTTGAGAGTCATACTCAAACAGGGGGGTCAAGTTCGGTTCATGATGCAGCATATTTCTAACAGGTTGTTGACACCGCTGTGTTATAATGCCCTGTCTGACGAATGTATACCCATCGACTGAGGCTGGTATGCTCAATAATTTGCTAAAAAAGGTTGTGGGCGATCCTATAGCCCGCGCAATGACTCGTTACCGCGAAGTCGTTGACAAAATTAACACCTTCGAACCCTCTCTACAGAAATTAAGTGATGAGGGGCTGCGCGGTAAAACCGATCAATTCAAGCAGCGCCTTGCAAATGGCGAAACGACAGATGCTCTGCTGCCTGAAGCGTTCGCGGTTGTACGTGAAGCGGCGGTCAGGTCAATTCACATGCGCCATTACGATGTGCAGATGATCGGCGGCATTGTCTTGAATGAAGGCAGAATTGCAGAGATGAAAACCGGTGAAGGGAAAACGCTTGTCGCTACCCTGCCGTTATATCTCAATGCGCTGCTAGGAAAAGGGGCGCATCTGGTGACGCCGAACGACTATCTGAGTAAAGTCGGCGTGCAGCAGATGGGTGCAGTTTATCAATTTCTCGGCTTAACCGTCGGCGTCATTCAAAACAGCGGCACAGGCGATCCCAACGCCGGATCGTTCCTCTTTGACGCGAATTATCCTTCCGAAGATGCGCGTTTACAGAATTTACGCCCTGTGAAGCGGGTCGAAGCCTATGCCGCACACATCACCTATGGCACAAATAACGAATTTGGTTTCGACTATCTACGCGATAACATGGTAGTGGATCAGAGTCAGCTTGTTCAGCGTGATGTGTTTTATGCCATCGTGGACGAAGTAGACAATATCCTCATTGATGAAGCGCGTACCCCGCTCATCATCTCCGGTCAAGCCGAAGAACCGTCCGACCTGTACTCGAAATTCGCGCAAATCGTGCGCCGCCTCAAGCCAAGCAGCGATGAGAGCGTGGACGAAGACGAACCCGACGGCGATTATGTGTTGGACATCAAAGACCGTGTCGCTTTCCTCAGTGAACAGGGTGTCGAAAAAATTGAGCGGGCGCTTGGCATCAGCGATGAACTATACGATGAGAAGAACGCCGACATCATCCCCTATCTGGATAATTCACTGCGAGCGCACGCGCTTTATCATCTGGATAAAGAATACGTCGTTCAGGACGGACAAGTCATCATCGTTGACGAGTTCACCGGACGTATGATGTATGGTCGGCGCTTCTCCGAAGGCTTGCATCAGGCGATTGAAGCCAAAGAAGGCGTGCAAGTGAGGCGTGAAAACCTCACGATGGCAACGATCACCTTCCAGAATTTCTTTCGCATGTACAAGAAACTTGGCGGCATGACGGGTACGGCAATGACCGAAGCGGAAGAATTCGAGAAGATTTATAACCTCGAAGTCGTCCCGATCCCCACGCATCGCCCGATGGTCCGCGACGATCACGACGATTTGATTTACGGGACAGAAGCCGCCAAATTCAAAGCCGTTGTCGAAGAAATTAAGGAACGACAGGGGCGCGGGCAGCCCGTGCTTGTCGGTACAGTCGCTATTGAAACGTCGGAACGGTTGAGCGGTGCGCTCAAGCGGGCGGGTGTCAAACATGAAGTCCTCAACGCTAAACAACACGAACGCGAAGCAGACATCATCACACAGGCGGGTCGTCCCGGCGTTGTGACGATTGCGACCAACATGGCGGGTCGTGGTGTCGATATTTTGCTCGGCGGCAACCCCGAAGGCTTGGCGCGTGAGCGTTTGCGTAAGCAAGACCGCGACATCACGCAGGTGACTCCTGAAGAATACCGGCAGTTGGTCACACAGGTGGCAAGCGAACTAGCGCAAGACCGCAAAAAGGTGATTGATGAGGGTGGATTGTTCGTCCTCGGTACAGAACGGCACGAAGCGCGGCGCATTGATAACCAGCTTCGCGGGCGTTCAGGACGACAGGGCGACCCTGGTGAAACACGTTTCTTCCTCAGCCTTGAAGACGACCTGATGAAACGGTTCGGTGGTGATCGCGTAAAAAACATCATGAATTGGGCGAAAATCCCCGAAGATGAACCCATTGAACACAATATGGTCACGAAGTCGCTGACGCAAGCACAGGTGCGCGTTGAAGGGCATAACTTCGACATCCGTAAGCGCGTGCTTGAATACGACGATGTGGTCAATAAGCAGCGTGAAGTCATCTACGGACAGCGGCGAGAAATCTTGGAGCGCGACGATTTGCGCGAGGAATATCTCTCGATTATTGCCGGTCAAGTTGGCAAACTGATCGACGAATTCGCAGACGATCCCAAAAACAAAGAAGCGTGGGATGTCGATGCATTGTACAAGCAGTTGTTTACGCTGTTCCCTGTTCCTAATTCGCTCACATCCGATATGTTGTCAGATGTCGATAACCTTGACCAGCTTGAGGAATTGATCCTCGATGCGGTTGAGGAAGCGTATAAGAAGAAAAACGCCGATCTCGGTGGCGACATGATGCAGCGGGCAGAACGCATGGTGATGCTTGGCGCAATCGATAATCACTGGCGGCGTCACCTCACCGAACTTGATGTCTTGCGCGAGGGAATCGGCTTGATGGCGGTTGCACAGCGTGACCCGCTGGTCGAATACAAGCGTGAAGCATTCGATATGTGGGAAACCTTGCAAGACGAGATCAAGTTGCAGGCGGCACGCAATATCTTCCGCGTGCAGTTCAACGCCCCGCAAGCGGCAATTCGCCGTGTGATTGCCGCGCCAACCAACGTCCAAGCCCTGCGACTCGGCGCAACCGCCATCGCAAAACCAGAACCCGTCCGCAAAACATCGAAGACGATGTTAGGACGCAATGATCCCTGCTGGTGTGGCAGCGGGAAGAAGTATAAGACCTGTCATTTAAAGTCGGATGAACGGGGCGATACGCGACCCGCCTAGTGAAGGTGCCAGCAATGACGACTAAGCAAGACGACTCGAAACTGCTCGACTTCGTTAGACAGAGGTTGAATTCGTTCGTCAAGTGGGAATTGGTTCGGTTTTTTCATGACAATCCATTCGCCGCAGATACCGCCGAAAACATCGCTCGTTACATCGGACGCGAAGCGCACCTTGTAAGAACCGACCTCGGCACGTTAGCAACCGATGACATTGTGCAAGTAAATGTCATCGCAGACCGTCAAGTCTACCGCCTCGGCAAAGATGCCGACATGCGCGAGATGATCCGTAGTTTCGTCCTTGCGTGTGATGACCGCGATTTTCGCGTCCGCGCTATTCATCAGGTCATTGAAGGCTTGCGGTGACAAGTGACGGCATCAGCCAACTGTTGACCCTCTATTTGTGGTTTCCGTTGGCGGCTTTTCTCTTTTTCCTACTGTTGATTGCACGTCTGTACGAGAAATTTTCGGAAGAACGGACTCATTTTCGATTGTTCGTTCTTCCGATCATCTTGTTCGGCATCCACGCGGTATACCAGACCAACAACAACACAGACAGCGATCTGGTGATGTCGCTCGTGCCAGCCGTTGGAGGGATCCTCTTGATTATCCTGTGCGCTCGTCTCTATCGTAAAATGATGAGTCTGACGTAGAGACCATGCACCTCATCGGGCAGTTGGGCATTTGCTTCGCACTGATCGTAATGGCTCGCTTGAGCCGCCGACTGGGACAAATGACCCGCGCTCAACCCTACTACCGAGGTTTTTACGTGGCAGCAATCCTCATTTTGGTGAGTATCGCTGCCCGTCTTTTGAATGACTACTTTCTCTTTGCTGACCCCCACCAACTGGGTTGGGTTCTCATTTATGACGGCATACCCGCCCTCGCGGTGACTATGGGGGTGGTCATTGCGTGGCGCTATTGGAGTTGGCTGCTGGCAGAACGCGACTAGATCGTATTTTGGCGCGGCACGACTAAAACATATATAGTAGTGAGCATAAGCTGTTAGAGAGAAACCTTCTTGCACACCGACGACTTATCCTCGACTGTTCGCGCCCTACCTAAGATTGATCTGCACCGTCATCTTGAAGGTTCGCTGCGCCTTGAAACCCTGATCGCCATTGCAACGGAATATGAGATCACGCTGCCGAGCTTTAACGTCGATTCGCTCCGTCCGTATGTGCAAATCATGCCGACTGACGAGAAATCATCAAAGGCTTTTCTTTCTAAATTTGCGATACTGCGTCAGTTCTACCGTTCCGAGAAAATCATCAAACGGGTGACGCAAGAAGTCATCGCAGACGCCGCCGCCGATAACATCAAATACATGGAACTGCGTTTTACGCCGCAAGCCCTCAACAACCTCATGCGCTGCGATTATGCAACCGTCGTGGAATGGGTATGCGATGCCACCAGAGAAGCAAACGCCCATTACGACATTAACGTCAAGCTGATCCTCTCGATGAACCGCCATGAAAGCGTCGGCATTGGCGAGTTGGTCTTACAAGCCGCCATTGATAATCACGGGGCGGGGGTCGTTGGCGTCGATTTAGCCGGACAAGAAGAAGGTTTTTCCGGGCTGCCCTTCCGTGACCTGTTTGAGCAAGCCAAGTCTACAGGGTTAGGAGTCACCATCCACGCGGGCGAATGGGCAGGCGCGGACAACGTGCGCGAAGCCGTTGAACACCTGTGCGCGGATCGCATCGGACATGGCGTTCGCGCCGTCGAAGACGCTTACGTGGTGGATTTACTCCGTGAACGTGGGACAACGCTCGAAGTTTGCCCGAAAAGCAACATCGACAGTGGAGTAATCGCCTCGTATCACACCCACCCACTCATGCCGCTTTACCAGCGCGGGGTCAAGACAACGATCAATACCGATGACCCGCTCATATCCGACATCACGTTGACCGACGACATTGCGAATATGATGCGCTATGGTGCAATGACCTTAGAGAACGTCAAAGCGCACACAATGGCGGCGGCGAACGCAGCATTTCTCCCCGAACCAGAGCGTAACGCGCTCGTGGCGAAGTTCGAGGCACTGCTCACTGCATGATTCAGCTTGGAGATTTCCGGCTGTCGCTCATCAACGATTGTGTGATCAAAGGGGATGCAGGAGGCATATTTGGATTAGTGCCGCGTGCGCTCTACAAAGACTACATGCTCCCCGATGAGAATAACGCTCTCCCCATGACTCATCACGCCTTGTTGATCCAGACTGCGACTCAAAACATTCTCGTGGATGTGGGTTTTGGCGATAAGCTCACCGATAAACAGCGGGCATTTATGCAGATGCAGCACCCCGGCGGCGGCTTGATCGCGGGGCTGGCGCGGCTAGGACTTTCCCCCGATGAGATTAATCTCGTGATCGATACGCATCTGCACAACGATCACTGTGGCGGCAATACAACTCTGATCGACGGTAAGCCTGTTCCCGTGTTCCCCAACGCTGAATACGTTGTCCAGCGGCGCGAATATACCGACGCTATGCAGCCCAACGAGCGCACGCGGGCAACTTATATCCTCGACAACTATCAACGGTTGGTCGAAAGCGGGCAAATGCGCTTGCTCGATGGAGATACCGAACTCGCGCCGGGAATTACAGGGATTGTCACGCCCGGTCACACGCCCGGTCACATGAGTGTTCGCATCGAGAGCGGCGGTCAGCACGCGGCATTCTTGTGCGACCTTGCGTCCTACGCCATCCACCTTGAGCGCCTCGGCTGGATGACCGCTTACGATGTTGAACCGCTGGTCACGTTAGAAACAAAGCGC
>JBBQRJ010000295.1:0-6329 GCA_038214955.1 Aggregatilineales bacterium
ACTTTAGGCGCTTCCCCGAACTCGTCCATGTAAACGCGCACCTTATCCCGAATGGCTGCCGCCAGCGGTAAACCGGGATCAGCATATGGCACAAACACCGAGCGAGGACCACACAATACCGCCTCATCAGGAAACAGGCGATTTTGCGCGAACTGTTCCGCCCGCGTGCTGCACAAAATACTGTTCACCGCGACAGGATGCGTATGCGCGATACACTGCACATTACACCCGTGCAGCAGCATGGCATGAAATGTCACCTCTACCGAAGGACGCGCCGTCGATGTCGAATCGACTTTCGCGTCAATCATGGCTTGTTGTAAAGTTGCGCGATCTGCGCTTTGCTCGTCAAACAGCGTGAGAATCGGCTCAAAACGCACAGCGACGAATCCGCTTTCGTCAATGCCATGCATACCCCGCCCGCTCGCCTTGATCAGAAAAGTATCCGCATCCAACCGATAAGACGTGTTCCCTTCCCCGATAATCACGTACTCAAGCTGAGGCTGTGCCAGTGTCTGCGTCATGTCTAACAGATGTTGAAGTGTCATGCCTCACTCACCAATCCGGTTAAATCGTCCGCCAAAAAGCCGTCAGACCAACCCTCAAAGGGTCAGTTCACGGGGTTAAATAGCCCTCTTTACAGGGCTTACAGGCTTTTCCGGTAGCCGGAGGCTTTAGCCTCTGGTGGCAACTTCGTTCACCATTCGGTTAAATCGTCCGTAAGCCTCATCCCACGCAGCAGTATTTTTTGGTTCGTACACCACCATGTCCGATTGCTGGCTCAATACAGCGCGTCCGTCTGCAATGCTGCCCAATTCGCCTAGCGCAATCAATTGGATGATGGCATTACCCAGCACAGTCGCTTCAATCGGACCAGCGACCACGCGCCTCCCAATAGCATCAGCAGTCATCTGGCACAACAGGCGATTTTGCGACCCGCCGCCAATGATATGCAGTCGTTCGACGGTTTGCCCGCTCAAAGCGATCATTTTGTCCAGCGAATCACGGTATTTCAGCGCGAGACTTTCATACACAATCCGCATAATCGCCCCTGCCGTATCAGGAATCACTTGCCCTGTACGCTTGCAATACTCTCGAATCCGTGACGGCATATCTCCCGGCGGGAAAAACGACAGATCATCAGGATCAATCAGCGCCGCGAACGGCGCTGCATCATGCGCCATCGCCGCCAGTTGATCGTGACTATAGTCTGTCCCCTCGCTGCGCCATGTAGCTCTGCACTGCTGTGCCAACCATAAGCCCATCACATTCTTAAGCAGTCGAAACTTACCACCCGCCCCGCCCTCATTGGTCACGTTCGCCGCGTAAGAAGCATCATTGATCACAGGCGTGTCGCTTTCCAGCCCGATTAAGCTCCATGTGCCGCTGCTGATATAGGCGAAATCAGGAGTCGTCGTCGGAACGGCAACCACAGCCGATCCGGTATCATGCGTTGCAGGGGCAATCACCGGAATACCACAATATTCACCCAGTCGAGTTCCCGGCTGCACAATTGCCGGAAAAATCGAGGTTGGAAGCCCTACCGCCGCCAGAAGCTGACGATCCCAATCACCAGCACGCGGATTATAAAACTGTGTCGTCGTCGCGTGGCTGAATTCACACGCCTTGACGCCTGTCAGCCAGTAATTTAACAGGTCGGGAAAGCCGAGATAGGTATGCGCCACCTCCAACACCGGGCTTTGCGCCCTTGCAAGGCTGCCAAACTGGTACAGCGTATTCAGAATCAAGAACTGAATACCCGTGCGTTCAAAAATTTCACGCCGAGGCATACGCGCAAATGTCCAATCGAACATGCCTTCGGTACGGCTGTCACGGTAGCAAATCGGGTTGCCGAGCAAATTCCCATCCCGATCTAACAGCGCAAAATCTACGCCCCATGCATCCACACCAATCCCGCTTGCGCCGCCTTTCGCCCCCTCGATTCCGGTCTTGATCTCGTGCCATAGGCGCAGCGTATCCCAATACAGCGTTTTACCCTTACCCTTGCCCCCGCCAACTTCAACTTGAATATTCGGGAAGCGGTGGACAACTTCCAGAGACAGCGCCGACCCGTCAAAGGTGACTTTTGCCACCCTTCCCGATTCTGCCCCTAAATCAACTGCAATTACGTGTACCATAAACTGTCCCTTTTGTCCCTTTTCATTTATGTGACCCGAGTTTTGGATAGCTTTAATTCACCCTTAAATCGTCTCTGAACAGTGTAACTTTCAAACCCCGTTCTACTCCCCCTCTCCTGCTTTTGGGAGAGGGGGTTGGGGGGTGAGGCGAAAGCGAATCAACAAGAGCTATCCGAAACTCAGCTTAGTAATTCATTTATGCAACAGGTACGAGATCAACTTGCGTCCCACGTTCCCGAAACGCTTGCACAAGATCAATCGGTGCATCCTCCCCGCTGATGACATGCATTATCTGGTCTGGCTTGAGAAAAGTATACGGCGCAACCTGTCCCCATTTCGATGTATCTGCGAGGATAACCGTCCGCACACAGCGCGTGATCATGGCGCTTTTCATAGCCACCTCGTCCGCGTCAATTTCGGTGCATCCGCTCATCAGCGAAATCCCCCGCGTCCCAAAAAAACCGACGTTCAAATTCACATCGGGCAGTCCTTCGGGTCGCCCCACCGTCGATATAGAATCGCGCCGCAGACGCCCTCCGGGAACGAGTACCTGTATATGCTGACTATCGAGAAAGTTCTGCGCGATCACCAGACTGTTGGTGACGACAGTAACCTTTTTTAGGCTTTTAATATAGGGGATGAGCGCGTAAACAGTGGTGCTGGCATCAAGGGCAATGCTGCAACCATCATCAAGCAGTTCAGCAGCAGCAGCAGCAATCGCTTCTTTTTCTGCGCGGTGTTTACCTAACCGCACATGAAACGAAAGTTCAGGCGGGATTGTCCCACTTTCTCGCCGGACAGCCCCACCATACGTCCGTTCGAGCAGCCCGCTATCCTCCAGCGCCCGTAAATCCTGTCGAATTGTGACGGCGCTCACCCTCATCAGGTCGCTCAACGACTTAACAGAAACGCGCCCGTGCTGCTTCAACTGTTCAAGAATAATACGGCGTCTTTCTTCAACAAACATTGGGTCAGGCATATAACAACTTTCTTGGATGCTTTGCTTGGATAATTTCTCGAATGCTTTGCTTGGATAATTTCTTGGATGCTTTTCTTGGATGATGACCATTGATAGAAAACGGAGTCAAAAGAAATCAATTTTTTTGCGTATTACTTTCATTGTACGCAAAAAAGGGGGAAAATAGAAACAGTGAGATTAAATCGACTAGGAGATTTTTTCTATGAATTATCGTGATTTTGGACGAACGGGTTGGAAAGTATCCGAAATTAGTTTTGGCGCATGGGCAATTGGTTCAGCATGGGGAGAAGTCGATGACCGCGACTCGATGGCGGCGCTTCATCGTTCGCTCGACTTGGGCATTAACCTGTTCGATACCGCCGATGTCTACGGCGACGGTCACAGCGAACAGTTGATCGCCCGGCTGCGAAAAGAACGGGGCGAACCTTTCTACGTCATCACCAAAGCCGGAAGGCGTTTGCCCAAACAAACCGTAGATGGCTACACCCGCGAAAACCTCACCTCATGGATTGAACGCAGTTTGAAAAATCTTGAAACCGACTGCTTAGACCTTGTTCAGCTTCACTGTCCGCCCACCCACCTGTATTATCATCCCGAAGTATTCGGCATCCTCGATGATCTCGTGACGGCGGGCAAAATTCGCTACTACGGCGTGAGCGTCGAAAAGGTTGAAGAAGCCCTCAAAGCCATCGAATACCCCAATGTGCAAAGCGTGCAGATCATCTTCAACATGCTGCGCCTTCGCCCATCAGAATTGTTCTTTGGCGAAGCCAAACGCCGACAGGTTGGGATTCTAGCGCGTGTGCCGCTGGCAAGCGGTTTGCTGACAGGCAAAATGACTCACCAGACAGCGTTTGCCAACAATGATCATCGCCAATTCAACCGTCACGGCGAATCATTTGATCAGGGTGAAACCTTCTCTGGCGTAGACTACGACACAGGGTTAGCCGCCGTCGAACGCTACAAGGCGCTTTTACCCGAAGGCGTGAGCCTCGCCGCATTCGCGCTGCGCTGGATTCTCATGTTCGATGCCGTCTCGTGCGCCATTCCCGGCGCGAAACGTCCCTCTCAGGTAGAGAGCAACGCCGCCGCCTCTGACCTCGCACCGCTCACACCCGCCGCAATGGATGAAATTCGCCGCGTCTACGACAACATGATCCGCCCGCAGGTACATCAACGCTGGTAGCGTCTTTACTCCCCTCTCCCTTGGGAGAGGGGTCGGGGGTGAGGCTTCTTTTCGGGTCGGGGGTGAGGCTTCTTTACTCCCCCTCTCCTGCTTTTGGGAGAGGGGATTGGGGGGTGAGGCTTCTTTACTCCCCCTCTCCTGCTTTTGGGAGAGGGGGTTGGGGGGTGAGGCGGCTTTTCGGGAGAGGGGGTCGGGGGGTGAGGCTTGTTTTCCGCGCTGGGGGTGAGGCTTCTTTTCGGGTCGGGGGGTGAGGCGTCTTTTCCTACCCGCTACCCGCTCACCGGCAGCACGCCCGCCTCAGTACACGAGTTGTAATTGCTCCCCAGAATCACATCGAAGTCATACTCGCGGTTGGGATTCGGCTCTAAGCGAATGTTCGCCGGGTTGACATTGAGCGTCCGTGCAATTTGCTCCAGACTGCTCCCCTTGCTACGCCCCGTATAGTCGATCAGGATCGTATCCGTGTAATCACCACGATCCGCCGCCCCCGCTGGTAACGGATTGAACCCCTCCCACGCGAGGCGATCCGTCGCCACGCGATCCCAATCGGTATTCGCTGTGCCGTTCAACACGCGGATACTTGCGCCTTCCGACACCAATTGACTATCCGTCGCGGGGCTGTAGAAATCCATCAACGTCAGCCGGATCGGTTCGTAATTGGGTAGCTGCACATTTTCCCCGTCGGCGGTTGTCCACGGCGTCGTGTGATACAGCCGTTGCAAACTGAAACTCTCAATCCGCGTCGGGTCAAGGTTCAACGCCAGCGGCACGAGGCTGATCAAATCCTCAATGGCGAGGTCTGTTTGAATGTACTGACTGCCCTCGTTCCACATCGGAATGATGTTGTTGAGCAGCCCTTGCTCTCGCGCTTCACGCAGCACAGCGCGTAACACCTGTTGTTGTCGCCGTCCGCGATCAAAATCAGAGCTGTTATCACGCGAACGCGCATACCACAACGCCTCAGCCCCGCTCATGTGATAGTAGCCGACGGGCAGCACATAATCGCCTTCTTCGCTGGAGCGATACGCGCCAGCAGGCACTTCCGCGCCGATCAACGCTAGGTTTTCAATCGCGCAGTCCACCGACAGGTTCACCCCGCCCACTTGATCCACGACAGCGCGGAATCCGGTCAAGTTGACCATCGCAAAATAATGCACGTTGATTCCGAAATTGTAGAAAATCGTTTGCCGCAGCAGACCAAAACCGCCGCCCGTCCAGCCACCAGACTCGCCGTGAATGTAAGCGAGGTTCAGCCGCTGCATTGTCCAACCGGGGATATACACAAACAGGTCACGCGGCAGACTGAGCATGGAAACTGTCCCCGCCGTGCGGTTGATCGACACAAGGATCATCGTATCCGTGCGGATATATCCGTCCTCTGTCAGTTCACCATCATGCCCCAACAGCACAATATTCATCAAATCCATACCGTGACGATCTACCGCCTCAACGGGAGTCGGGATAGCAGTGCCGTTTGCCTCCAACACCTCCGGTTGATCAAATATAAACAGCGTGGGCAGCGGACGCGGCGTCAGCGTAAATTCGAGCGTGGGCGCGACGGTAGGTTCGGGTGTTATTTGAGTTATTGTTTGAGCCTCTGGGGTATTCGTCGCAAACGTGATGTCTTGCGCGGGCGGCTCAAACAGTTTCATTGCACCAAGTTTTACATCGCCTTCTGGCGCAGCAATCGCCGTCGCCGTTCCCGCATAAGACGGGCGGCGGCTTTGTGCGTCCGATTGTTCACCAGCATACCGGAGCGCGTTCTGCGCCACCCCGACTGCTGCAACCACAATAGCGACAATCAGCACAAATGGGATCAAGCGGGCAAAGATAAACCGCACGATGCGGCTTCCGCGCCCTTTTTTTTCTACAGTCATAACTCTCACTTTCCAGACGGAATCCTTCCGTTCGGCTTACAGCTTGCAAAGTGTAACGGATGATCCCCTCTGACGGTAGAGTCAGCACCATATCATAGGGATAACGACGGCTTTGCTCCCCCTCTCCTGCTTTTGGGAGAGGGGGTTGGGGG
>JBBQRJ010000296.1:0-6323 GCA_038214955.1 Aggregatilineales bacterium
GTTGGCTGATCGAGAATGGTTTGTATTGCGTCAAGCAGCGACGGCAGATCGTCCGGGTGAATAAAGTTAGCCATATTCAAGCCTTGGACCGCTTCCGGCTTGTACCCCATAACCACTTCCAAAGAGGGGCTTTCGTAAAGCACAGTTCCATCGGCGGCGAGGATGGTGATAATGTCGGTCGAGTACTGCACCAACACGCGGAAACGCTCTTCGCTCTCGCGCTGTGCTTGACTTGTGCGTTTGCGCTCAACCGCATAGCGCAGCACACGCTTCAACAGGTGGCTATCCAGATTATGCTTATGCAGGTAATCCTGAGCGCCTTCGCGCAGTGCTTGCAGTGCGAGTTGTTCGTCCTCGTGTCCAGTCAGTATAACTATCGGAAGGTTTAGAGCCGCCTTGTGCATCTTTATGATGGTTTCTAGCCCAGAAGCATCAGGCAGAGACAGATCCAAAAGAATGACATCAATAGTGTCATCGGCAAGTCCTACCATTGCTTCAGCCAGACGCTCGACTGACGTCAGATCGAGCTGGTCGGGGAATGCCTCCCTCAGAATCTCGCGTATTAAACGGGCATCGCCCGGATTATCCTCGACAAGCAGAACTTTCATGGTCTCATTGCTAGTTGATAGGCTCATTATTTACCTGTCCGACGAACGATAGGGTGTAAAAGGTCTGGATAGTCAAATTTCGTGACGACTTACGGGAATTGAAATCGTGACCGCAGTGCCGACATTGACTTGGCTTTCAATGGTGATTGTCCCGCCATGCGCCTCGACTGCTAGTTTGACAATCGCCAAGCCTAATCCCGTACCAGAAACGTTCCCTACATTCTTGGCGCGATGAAACACCTCAAACAGACGGCATTGCTCTTCTTCGGGGATACCAATCCCCCGGTCTTGAATGCATAGGACAATCTGCTCTATGTCACTCGACACCGTAAATTCGATGATGCTTCCCTCTGGCGAATACTTCACCGCATTCGAGAGCAGGTTCAGCAACGCCCGGCGCAGCAGGTTGGTGTCAATCTCAAATGGGGTAATCTGCCCAACGACAGTTAACTTGATCTCGCGCGTCCCGGCAAGCTGCTGCATTTCCTCTGTGACCACCTGACAACAGGCTTGGAGATCACTAAAAATCGGCTTGAACTCCAACCCTACTAACTCAGCTTTTGTGAGCGTCAGTACTTCTTCCAGTAAGGTCGTTAGACGTTTGAGGTGCAAGTCGATGGTTGTGAAATGCTGCGCCTGCTTCTCCGCCGTCATTCGATCACTGAAATGGCTGAGCAGGTCACTCGATGAACGAATAATTGCCATAGGGGTACGGAAATCGTGCGAAACCATCGAGACGAAGCGCGACTTCAGCTCGTTCAGCTCTCGTTCTTTCAAAAGCGCATTACGCAGGAACATATCGGAGCGCTTACGCTCGATGGCATAGCGTAAAACGCGCGCAAGAATATAGCCGTCGAGGTGCTTTTTGAGCAGATAATCCTGAGCGTCTGAGCGCACCGCCTGAAGGGCAAGCGCTTCGTCGTTGGATCCTGTCAGAACGACAATAGGCACATTGACCGCAACTGACTGCATCCGCTCAAGCACTTCTAACCCGCTCGCGTCCGGCAGCGAAAGGTCCAAAAGGATGACATCTACTGGCTGCTCGGCGATTCGCCTAAACGCCTCAGCGAGCTTGTCAGCCCAGATCACTTTCATTTGATCAGGGTCTGTCTCCTTCAATATTTCGCGGACAAGCCGGATTATCTCCAAAGCGCATTTGAACAATTGACTTGGTCATCGTTAACGCTCGACTCTTGCCGTGCAGCATATGATCGAAGTGTTTCTCATCAAGCCGATCCAGAGCTATTTCGGCGGTAGTTTGACGACAGTGAGCCAAAACGAGTCAATTGACTGGACAACCACCATAAATTGCTCTAGGTCAACCGGTTTATTGATATAGCAATTGGCGTGCAGGTCGTAGCTGCGGAGGATATCTTCATCTGCCTTCGAGGTCGTCAAAACTACGACAGGAATACGTTTGAGGTCAGGGTCTTCTTTGATTTCCGCCAGTACCTCGTGACCGTTTTTCTTCGGCAGGTTGATATCGAGCAGAATGACATCTGGACGTGCTGCGTCGACAAAACTACCTTGATGTCGCAGAAAAGCCAGAGCTTCGAGTCCGTCCCGCGCTACACTTAGCCGGGTATTGACTTTGGCATCGCGCAAAGCCTCAATCGTCAGGCGCACATCGCCTGGATTGTCCTCGACAAGCAAGATTTCTATGGGTTGTATATGCATCTCAGCCTCCTGCTGTGGTCGGAAGTGTAAAGTAAAAAGTTGAACCGAGTCGGGGTTGCGACTCAACCCATATACGCCCGCCATGTCCCTCGATAATCTTTTTGCAGATGGCAAGCCCGATACCCGTGCCCGAGTAGTCCTCCCGTTTGTGCAGGCGCTGGAAGATTACAAAGATGCGCTCCAGAAACTCCGGCTCAATGCCGATCCCGTTATCTCGCACAGACAACAACCAGATGTCCTCTTGTTTCTGAGCAGATACATGAATCTGCAAGGCTTCTTTTCCCCGAAATTTAATGGCGTTACCCACCAGATTTTGAAAGACCTGCGCCAGTTGAGAAGAATCTGCCACAATCGTGGGCAGCACATCATGGGTAATCACACCGCCGCTTTCCTGAATCGCCATCTCCAGATTGGAAAGCGCATATTCCAGAGTTTTATTACAATCGCTGCGTAGGAACGGGGCACTGGTGATGCCAATGCGGGCGTAAGCCAGCAGATCGTTGATCAAAATCTGCATCCTCATCGCGCCATCGACCGCGAAGTCAATAAACTCATCAGCGTCGGTGTCCAACTTACCCTTGTATCGTCTTTCTATCAGCTTCATATAGCTGGTGACCATCCGCAGCGGCTCTTGCAGATCATGCGACGCGACATAAGCGAACTGTTGAAGATCGGCATTGGAGCGTGCCAATTCCAGTGCCTGTGTTGCCAGCACCCGCAAGCCGATGTCGGGGAAAACGTGGTCAACTTCAAAGTTCTCGACTGTCTTGTTTTGCGGAAGTATTTCTTCAAGGACATGACGCAATTTGTGAATGTTCCATTCACCGTTGCCCAAGTCGTAGATAAATCGCCCGTCGGTGGCTTCCGGTGAGACTTCGAAGGTCTGATAAAACGACCGATTAGCGACCTGGACACGGAGCGTTTTGTCCAGAATTAGCATGGCGTCGGGGATGGTTTCGACAATCTGTCGTGCAAAATCATCAAGCATTTCAAATTCGATAGTCAAGTAATACTTACCTCGTACTAATAGCACTTACGGAACAATTTTAACTACACATTAGCGAGATTTCACAATGCTGAGCGAGCGGACTCTGCCGACGAATAACCTTTTTGGGGCATCAAAGATCGCTTATCGCCCTCCAACTGAACACAATTGAATCAATAATCATCGCGGTATACCACATAAGTACATCAAACTCCCCGTGCTAATCATCCCGGCGAGCGCGATGCGACATACAAAAGTTATAGGCTGATCGCTTGTGATAGTGAATCTGTCTCTTGTTTGCATTGCTTGATGAGCAGGAGATGCCTGAACCCTGCGGAGACTAGTGCAGCGATTCAACGGGCATCATCAAACCTAATGGCGATGGGATTTTTTGGAAATGATTGGCTATTATATTTCCGTTCTTAATAATTAGGGTATGATGATTTTAAGAATTGTCAATCCACATTCCCACAATGTTTAGGCATTACCCAACGACAACTTTGAAGTTGAGAGGAGATGCCTGATTTTGATGATCGTATTCTAACCTTAGGGCGACAAAAGTCCTGGGCGCAGCGGGTACTGCTCACGGAAACCGTTGAGAATTCGCGCTTGACTCATGGGATAGAAGTAGCTGTGCAGTCCGTTTGTAGTTGCAGCAGGAGTCCAGTCTGGCAAAAGGCGCAGTTTAAAGTTATGGACGAGAGCAAAAGCGTCATCTTTCGTGCGACCGCCAAGATGAAGCGCAGGAATGGTTTTGCTGACGGGGTCGAAGGCGAAACAGAGCTAGGCAGCGTAAGCAGTCACCCGAACGCGAGTATAAAGCTCATCCATCTGCACGAGGGTGAGAACGAGGTTACGAAAGAAATAGTTGTGCCAGCCCTGACTGTGACTGCCCATGCGTTCGAGTCCACGGGCGAGGGTCGCATCCGCGTGACCGGTGAAGCGCACGAGAACGGAAATATCGACCCCTTCCGCCAGAAACCAGAGGAAGAATTCGACCTCGTAATGCCAAAAAACTTCGTCTAGAGTGCCTTCGAGCAGTACCTACTCTTTGGATAGGTTTTGATAGTTTTCCCAATGCCACAGGTTGTCAGCCGAACTTTCCTCTTGGATAAAGTTTTCGCGCCTTATACTATCTTGCCGGACGAAATCGGTGCTTGGTCATGAACTTATGCGAATGGATAGCGTTTTCGTGCCTACAGGAAACGTGATCTATGTGATCGACTTGGGCAGCTAAGGTATTGGATGCGTTTGTGAGATTTCCCATGCATTGAGGCGTTCGCCCGTCACATCCAGCGCATCGACGCCCGCCAGATAGACGAACGCGGGCGCTAATAATGCGGGATCGACCCACTTCTGTTTGAGGTCATCCGAGTAGTTTTCGGCTGACATGGGCGTGTTGATCGGTGCGCCGGGTGTGATCGTGTTCACGGCAATGTTGAACGGCTGTCCTTCCATCGCCAACACTTTCATCAAGCCTTCTTGCCCGTGTTTACCCGGTGTGTACGCCACTTCTTTAAGGAACCCCTTGACGCCTGAACCGGACGACAGATAGACAATGCTCCCGCCGCCCGCGTCGATCATGGGCTGCCACACGGCTTTGGAGAGCAAGAACGCCGCTTGCAAAATGATGTTGACTTCTTTTTGCCAGTGGGCGAACTCAATTTCTTGCATAGACCGTTCTTTGAGCAGCGCCGCGTTATGCACAAGGACTCGCGGCGTGCCGTAAGTCGCCAGCGCCAGCGCGATTGCGCTTTGCGTAGCGGTTTCGTCAGAGAGATCAACCGGGAGCGCCAGACAGGTTGCGCCCGCCGCGCTCAGTTCGTCTACGAGATCGTTCAGCTTGTCGGCTTGCACATCCATGAGCGCCAGAGTCATGCCTTGACGCGCATAAGCGCGGGCAATCGCCAGCCCTAACCCCTGCGCCGCGCCTGTGAGGATAGCGAATGATCCTTTGAGTTCAGGCATCACAGCAGCCCGCGCACAAAGTGCGTGAAGCGATCTAATCCCTCATCAAATTCCGGTGATGCTTTGGTGAATGCGCCGCGAATGAAGCCTTCGCCCGCGCCGCCGCCAATCGTCCCCGGTTGGAACATGAGCCGCGCTTCTTCTCGCGCCCGTTTGACAAATTCCGCGCTGGTGAGTCCGGTGGGGCGAATATCAATGAAGATGTAGTACGCGCCCTGTGGTGGGCTGTAAGGCAGCGGGATCATCTCCAGCGTTTCGATCCACAACTTGCGGCGGCGATCATATTCCGCCAGCACATCTTTGAACCAGTCACGTGGCTGGCTGAGGACAGCAAGCCCGCCATACTGGGTGACGACATTCGCGCAAATCATCATGGCATGGTGGAACGGCAGCATCCCTTCGATGATCGGCGCGGGCGCAGCAACATAGCCGAGTCGCATCCCCGTCATGGCGAAACTCTTAGAGAAGCTGTTGATCGTGATCGTGCGTTCTTTCATGCCCGGCAGCGACGCCATGCTGATATGCTGGCTGCCGTCGTAGACGTAGTATTCATAAATTTCGTCGGACACCACCAGTAGATCACGCCGCTGTGCCAGTTCTGCAATTTGCAGCAAGGTTGATTTCGGCAGAATCGTTCCGGTGGGGTTATTCGGTGACACAATCACAAGGGCTTTTGTTTGCGGTGTAATCGCCGCTTCCAGTGCGCCTACGTCAATCACAAAGCCGCTTTCGGGCGTCGTATCAACGGGGATCAGCGTCCCGCCGAGAATTTGTGCATCACGGGTGTATTCATCGTAGTGAGGTGACGGCGTAAGCGCGTGATCGCCGGGGTCGAGCAGCGACATGAGCGTCACCATGAGGGCTTCTTGCGCCCCTGCTGTGACAATGATCTCGCTGTTCGGGTCAACCTCAATGCCATTTTCGGATTGCAATTTCGCCGCAATCGCCGCCCGCAGTTCGGGGATGCCCGTCCACGCCGTATATTGAATCCGCTTTTGTGTGATCGCGTCTTGCATGGCTTCAAACACAAAATCGGGCGGGACAAAATCGGGCGTGCCGCTCCCTAAATTGATCAAGCCGGGAAT
>JBBQRJ010000297.1:0-6323 GCA_038214955.1 Aggregatilineales bacterium
CATGCAGGGCGTCGAAATTGCATACGGGGATTATGCGCCTGTCATTCATGCGCCCGGCGATAATGTCTTGATCTTCCTCGATCCGCCGTACTGGAAAGCAGTTGCATCTAAACTTTATGGAGCGCGTGGACAGTATCACACCAGCTTTGATCACGAGCGTTTTGCCGATGAAATGCAGAAGTGCAAACATCGTTGGCTCATTACACTCGATGATTCGGACAAAATTCGCAGTTTGTTTAAATTCGCCGAGATTATCCCGTGGGAACTGCAATACGGGATGAACAACTACAAGCAAGCAACCGCCGCCAAAGGGCAGGAACTGTTCATCAAGAACTACTAATTATGACACGACGCACGCTCATCCTCATTGCCGCGCTCATCTTGATCACCCTTGCGGCGCGGATTATTCCCGGCACGCGCACAATTGATGATGCCTTCATCACATTTCGCTACAGCCGTAACATCGTTGAGGGGATCGGGTTCGTCTACAACCCCGGCGTGCAGACTCTCGGCACGACGACGCCGCTGTTCACTTTGATCATGGCGGCATTCGGTATAGCGGGCGGCGAGTCCTACCCCTACTACGCGCTGACCGTGAGCGCGATTGCCGATTCGATCAGCGTGGGGCTGTTATTTTTGCTGGCGCGTAAGGTGACAAGCAGTGATGTGATCGCGTTCTTTCCCGCCGTGCTGTGGGCGATCTCTCCCATGAGCGTCACGTTTGCCATTGGCGGCATGGAAACGAGCATCAATATTTTGTGGATGATCGCCGCCACCACTTTATATGCGGCGTCAAATCACAAGTGGCGTGACATCGGGATCGGCGTGTGCGCGGCGCTTGGACTGCTCACGCGAGTCGATGCCGCCCTGTGGATCGCGCCGCTGCTGTTGTTTCAGCTAGGCGACTCGTGGATCACTCGGCGAAAATTGCCGCTGCGAACGTGGATCGCGTGCGGCTTGGTGCTGCTCCCCTGGGTGATTTTCAGCATGATCTACTTTGGCACGCCGATCCCCAACTCGGTCACAGCAAAACGCTTTGCCTATGTGATTTTGCCGAATGCTGCTTTCACTCAATTGCTGCAAACGTATGCGAACGTGTTTTTCCAGTTTGATCTGCTCGGTTCGCTCGGCGTGATGCTCGGCGGCGTGCTGATCCTCATGTTTACGCTGTTCGCGTTCAGCTATGCGATTCGGCACGAGCGGCGGATTTTGCCGTTTCTGATTTATGCGTGGCTGTATTTCGCTGTGTTCGCCGTGCTGAATCCGCTGGTGTTTCGCTGGTACATGGCTCCCCCTTTACCCGCGTTGATCTTCGGGGCGTTCGTTGGCTTGTGGGCGATGTTTCGCCCGCTCAAGCGTCCGCGAGTCGTTGCGCCGTTGATCGCAGGGGTGATCGGGGGGCTGTGCGTGATCACCACCTTGAGCGGTTGGACGCTGACGCCTGATCACGGGTTGGACCGTCCCGCGCCAAAAATGGCATGGCACGAGATCGAACTGCTGTATCAGCAAATGGGCGAACATCTGCGTAATGATTTAGGGGTGACGGCGCAAACGCGGGTTGCGTCGGGGGATATTGGCGCGGTGGGTTACTTCAGCCGTGCAACCATTGTCGATACGGTGGGTTTGGTGACGCCAGAACTCACGCGCTACTATCCGGTAGATCGCGCCTTGATCGCGTCGGATATGAATTACGCTATCCCGCCCGCATTGATCTACGACACACAGCCCGACTATTTGGTGACGATGGAAGGCTTTATCCGTCAGGGGTTGGCACAACAGCAGCAGTTTAGCGACGAATACACGCTGATCACCGAATACCCGTTTGAATTTTACGGATCAGCCATGCAGTTATATGCGAGAAATACTCCGTAGGGACCCGCAACGGCGTGTCCGTTACGCGGACGATAACTATTTCAGCGCGGACGCCCCGTTGGGCGTCCCTACTGGACACACCCGACGCGCTTGGGTAAACTATCACAAACTGTTGAACTTTTCGGAGATTGTCGCATGGCAACCGACTCGCGGACTTGGTTTTATACCACTCCCGAAGCCCGTCCTTATTTTATCGAGGAGCGCGTAAATCACACGCTCTGGAAGAATCGTCTCGCTAACATTCATATGATCTGCACCCATGCCGAAATCCCGATCCAGATGGAAGGGCGCTGGCAAAACGAAATGCCCGTCACGTTTGAATGGCAGCCGGGCAAGTATTTCATCCTGAAAACAGGCGCGGAAAGCAAAGAGATCATCGGTGTGATGCGTCAAATTTTGAAGATGCGCCCCATTTTCACCTATCAAGACATCGACGGGTTGTTCGTGGTGGAATGGCACACCGACGGGGGCGACACCCGCTGGCACGAAATTCAGGGGCAGCCGCAGTATCAGTCTTTGCGCCGCATCACCCGCGCCTAATCACTCTGTAAGATTTAGATACGAGAAGCCGTCTGCGATTTGAGAGTAGCCGGCTTTTTGCTTGGAGTTCCACAACATGGCAAACGTGACAGTACGCCTCGACAATGGATTTAAAACGCACATCGAAACCCGCGATTTGAGCATTATTGCTGATGAACCGCTTGATGAAGGTGGGGAAAACGCGGGACCAACGCCGATAGAACTCCTGTTAGGGGCGCTTGGCGCGTGTGCGGCGATCACTGCACGCATGTATGCACAGCGCAAAGGGTGGGCGTTGGAGGGCGTGGAAATCAACGTCTCGACGGAACGATTCAAAGCGGGCGAGTACGCGGGTTATGCGGGAACGGCGAACTTTATCAACGAGTTTCGTCAGATGATCACCTTTAAAGGCGACCTCACCGACGATCAGCGCACACGTTTGCTCGAAATTGCGGGAAAATGCCCCGTGCATCGCATCCTCACCGAAGACAACATCATGATCGAAGAATTGATCAACGAAGAGATGACTCTTCCCTAAGAATAGGTTTCGTTATCCCGCCTTTTGTGTTACACTTTTTATTATAGTGACCGTGTAATCAAAGGTGGGTAATGATGTCAGAGACGATCTATTCCCTAGAACGCGATTTGCGCGAAGCCGAAGCGATGGCAGACGCTTTGATCCCCTATGTGCATGAAGATCACTTGTATGGCAATGTCAGCGGTATGTTCAACAGCGGCTCAATGCCAACGCTCACCATAGGCGCACTGCTGATGCGTTTGCATCGCTTGAATGCGCTGTCGGGGAGCATGAACGATGCACAGCGGACGCAGTTGGCAGGAATAGCCCTAAAACATGATCAAGTCCGCAATGAATGGACGACCCACTACACCCAAAAACTCACGCAAGAGGCGATTTCGCGCACAAAGGCGATGGATGGATTCTTTGACGAGTGCAAAGAGAAACCGCGTACCTGCCACTATAACTACAACCCCGAAACGCTGCGCCGAACGATTGTTCAGGACATCAGCGCCGCGCTGACCCGTTTGGGCGCGAACAGCGACGAGGTTGACAAAGTAGTTCGCAACGCCGACAGCAAACTGCGCCGCTTCACAACGCCGTCTGATTTTGTGTGGGCGAAGCCGCTTGAACCTGCCTATCCCCGAAGCGAATACTGGTGGCTGTATGCGAAACCGCCTATGCCCGACAGCGACTAGACATTTGGTACGCTAAAACTCAACAACAATCTAAAAGCTGAATTACACGCGGTGCGGGTGCGTGTTAGAATGGGTTTGACATTCCATTCGCTTGGGGTACACGCATGATCGATGAACTGATCCTCCAGCTAGGCGACAGCGATCCCGCCCGCCGTCGGCAAGCCATTATTGCGCTTGGTAAAACTAAAAATATGGCGGCACTTCGCCCACTTGCGCGAGTCTTTCGCAGCGATTCCGACCTCGAATTGCGCGAACTGGCACGCAAAGCGGGGGTATATATCCGCCAGCAAAACGAACTGTTGAACGTTCCCAATCCCGAAGAGTCGGATATGTATGCGACTCCGCCGCCCACATCAAACGGCGAATCGTATACGCAGCGCCGTTTGCGCCAGTTGGAAGAAGAAAAACAGGCGCAGGTTGAAGCCGCGCCGCCTGTTGTTGATCCCGCAGCCTCGCGCCGTCCCATTCGTGGGCGGGAATATCGTGTGCCAGACGATGCCAAAGAACGCGCAAAAAAGTACGTTGATTCGGCGCTTACTGACAACGCGAGGGGCAATGACGCGGCGGCGATGAAAAGCCTCACCCAAGCGATTAGCCTGAACCCGAATTTAGTCAACGATGCCTATTTCAATAGTGTGGCAAGTGCCGTCACGCAGTTAGATGGTGACGCCGCCCTTGACATGATCATCGACAAGGGGCAGCGCAAGCAGTTTGAAGCCGCTGCGAAGGGCGCTACAAAACAGGCAAAAATTGACAAGCACATGGAAGTTGCGGACAAAACCTCGTGGACGGATGTGATCTGGGAAGGCGTGATCTACACGTTGATCACGATGTTTGGTCCCGTTTTAGGCACGCTCGTTACCATGCAGTTGTCGCTCAACTTCTTTAGCACGCTGTCGGCAGAAACCCTTGAGGCGTTGCCAAGTACCGTGACCGGTATTCAGGATTCGGTTTTGCTGTTATCCGGCGCGACGTTGATTCCAGTGGGTTTCATCTCAGCGATCATCGGGGTGGGCGGGTTGCTGCTGCAACTGGTGCTGGTGCATTTCTTGGCGACGATGCTTTTTGGTGGACATGGCACGATTCGTCACCTGTTGACCACGCTGTTGAGCTTCTACAACAAATGGTTTCCCCGTTTGTTCCTTCTCAGCTACATTTCGACGGGCGTCTTTTTCGTGTCGGCAGGCTCACCGATTACAGCGTGTGTTGTGATTATCCTCGTCGGGATGGCACTGTACGTGTTGGGCAATACATCGAGTAAAATAGGCGAGGCGTATGATTTTGGCGGCGCACGCGGGTGTATTTCGCTTAACTTGAGCAACTTCATCATTATTGGCTTGTTCAGCCTTGTGATGTTCCTGTTGTTTCAGGCGGTGGGAGGGGCGGCGCTCGAAACGTTCTTCCGGTTCAACCCGACGGCGATTCCCCCTGTGCAGTAAAAAACTAGCCTCACCCCAACCCCTCTCCATCTGGAGAGGGGCGAAATCATGGAGAGAGGCACAGTCTGAAAGGCTTTGTTTGAATTTGCGAAATGGTCTGTTGATCATGGTGGCGGCGATCACAGGCGCGTTGACCTATGCCAACCGCGTCGAAACCCGCCGCTTTGATGTCAATGAAATCAAAATACCGCTAGATCAGCTTGATCCGGCGTTCAACGGTTACAAAATCATCCAGATTAGCGATATTCACATGGGCGGCAGCATGACGCGGGCGCGGCTGGCGCATGTGGTCGAGATGATTAATGCCCATGCGCCAGATGTCGTTGTGGTGACGGGTGACTTTGCGACCCATCGCAGATCGTTCAATGTCGATGATTTGATCGTGCCGCTCAGTCAGATCAACGCGAAAGACGGGAAATTCGCCACGTTGGGCAATCACGATTATCGCCTCAATCGGGCTGCGGTGCGCCATGTGATCCGTGCCAGCGGCTTGATTCCGCTCAATAACACCGTGCATACCATCCGGCGTGGCGATGCTTGTTTGCATCTTGCGGGTGTGGAAAGCGTTATCCGCCACCGTGCGCGGCTTGATCTGGTGTTGAAGGTGCTGCCCGACGACGGCACAGCGATCCTGTTGGCACACGAACCCGATTTTGCCGAAGTCGCGGCGGCGACGAAACGATTTAGCGTGCAGCTATCAGGACATTCACACGGGGGGCAAATTCGCGTCCCACTCATCACGCGATTCGCCCTGCCCGCCTTTTCGCAGCGTTATGTTATGGGCGCGTATCGTGTGGGGAAAATGATGCTGTATGTCAATCGAGGGTTGGGGACAGTCGGCGCACCCTTTCGCTTTAACTGCCCCCCTGAAATTAGCGTATTTACGCTGTCAGCGGCGTTAGACTAACGTAAGTTTTGGATAACCCCACCCCCAACCCTCCCCTGAATTCCGGGGAGGGGGTCAAACTGACACCCTCCGTAAGGTGAGGTTCAAACAGAAAAGGATGGCTTTACAGCGTAACGATTCGCTGTGCGACCCGCAGTTGGCGATGGAACAACGGCAAAAAATCGAGCAGGTTGGCGTAACGTCCCACTTCGAGTTCGGTCAGGTAGCGCCGCAATACACTGATCACGCCCGGAAGCACATCTAAGCCGTTGACCTTCTTTTCCATGAGGACAAACGAATGCGCCTCAGCCGGGCTAACATGATCTTCCAGATAAATTGCCACCGCGCCCGCCGCAAACAACTGCGTGAACTGGTCTGCCCATGTGGGATGC
>JBBQRJ010000298.1:0-6312 GCA_038214955.1 Aggregatilineales bacterium
CCGAATTCCCCGCGAATGTAGCGTTCGGTTTCTTCGTGGTCGGGTCGGGCGAACAGCTTATCCGTCGGGTTGAATTCAATCAATACGCCCCAACGTTTTTCTTTGCCGCCCAATTCTTCTTCCTTGCGAATGCTGTAAAACGCCGTGAAGTCGCTGACGCGCTGCGCTTGCTGCATGTTGTGAGTCACGATCACGATGGTGAACTGCTTGACCAGTTCTTTCATCAATTCTTCAATCGCTTGCGTCGCAATCGGGTCAAGTGCAGAGCAGGGTTCATCCATCAGAATCACTTCCGGCTCTACCGCAATCGTGCGGGCGATGCACAAACGCTGCTGTTGACCGCCGGAGAGCGCAAAGCCAGACTTCTTCAAGTCGCCTTTGACTTCATCCCACAGATAAGCACGTTTGAGGCTGCTTTCGACAATCTCATCCAATGCGTGACGGTTACGCACGCCAAGCAAACGCGGACCATACGCCACGTTGTCGAAAATGCTTTTGGGGAACGGGTTCGGCTTCTGGAACACCATCCCAATTCGGCGGCGCACTTCCACCGCGTCGATGTTGGCGGCGTACAGGTTTTGATGATTGAAATGCACATCACCGACGACTCGTGCGCCGGGGATCAGGTCGTTCATCCGGTTGAGCGAACGTAACACGGTGCTTTTGCCGCAGCCCGAAGGACCAATAAACGCGGTGATCTTCTGGCGTTGGATGGACATATTCACATCTTTCACAGCAAGTCTGTCGCCATAAAAGACATTCATGTTTTTCAGTTCAAACGCATGTGCGCTGAGTGTTTGCGTCATGCTGATAGTCTCTTTCTAAATTGTTGACGGAGGATGATTGCCGTTGCATTGAGGGTAAGCAGTAGGACGAGCAGCACGAGAATAGCGGCGGCGGCAATCGTCTTAAATTCTTCTTGCGGACGCGCTGTCCAC
Organism: Aggregatilineales bacterium; assembly: GCA_038214955.1. Taxonomy (GTDB): domain Bacteria; phylum Chloroflexota; class Anaerolineae; order Aggregatilineales; family Phototrophicaceae; genus Flexifilum. Next base: position 939 of record JBBQRJ010000298.1, read on the forward strand.
TGATAAATTTGCAGGGGGACGGCGGTAAATGAAGAAAATGGGCTGTTCGGGTCGGGCGGTGTGTTCGAGAAAATGGCGGTTGACGCACCCACGATGATCAGCGGGGCGGTTTCCCCGATGGCGCGGCTAACTCCCAGAATAGTGCCGGTGAGAATGCCGGGCAGCGCGGCGGGTAACACGCTCCGCCAGATGGTCTGCCATTTGGTCGCGCCTAAGCCGTAACTACCCTCGCGGATCGAAGACGGCACAGCGCGTAGTGCTTCCTGCGAGTTGATGATGATCACGGGCAAAATCAGCAGCGCCATCGTCAAACCTGCTGACAAAATCGTGCGCCCCTGGGTGATTGTGCCGAGCGTTCGCACGAAAATCGCCAAGCCGAGCAGACCGTAGATGATCGACGGGACGCCCGCCAAATTGCGAATATTCGTCTCGATCAAGTTGTTGAGCGGCGTATCCGACGCATATTCTTGCAGATAAATCGCCGCGCCTACGCCAATGGGGAAGGAAAACAAAATCGTGATGAAGATCACCCACAGGGAACCGAGCAACGCTGTACGGATACCCGCCTGGGTCGCATCGCTCGAACCGGGGTTGGTGATGAAGTTGAAGTCCACCCACGAGCGGAAGTACAGCACCGAGTTTGGATGTTCTTCCGCGGCGAACTGCTGAATCTTTTCGCGCTCAAAAATCGATTCCGTCAGCGCGTAGGTTTTAATGATGTGTTCTTCAATGATGTCCGTCATCACGATGTCAACGAGGCGATCATGCGACACATTCAAGCCGATGATCCGCGCCCAGTCGGGTGCTTCCAAATCGTTGATCGTGAGTTCAGCATACTCAGCGGGGACGTTGCGACCCGCCAGCGCCACATTGAGCGGTGTGGTGGTGAATTCGGTATTCGGGACAACACTCAGTTCGTTGCGAATGATCACACGGAGCGTATTGGGCGCGAAATCCTCGATGATGGTTGCAAGTTGAGCTTCAGTAAGCGCATCAATGTTGCCGTCTTCCGTCAAGTCGGTGATATTGGGCGTGAAGTCCGAAATCACATAGCCGAAAGCGCGATTTGCCACGTTGAAGAACAGCGCAATCAACGCGAGAATGGCGATGGTTGTGGATAGGATGAAGAAACGCCGCCAGAGATTGCCGCGCATTTGACGATTAGCTAACCCGCGCTTGAATTGGGCTTCGTTCGTTAGATGCGTATCCATTATTGGTAAACCTCACGGAAGCGCTTCGAGACCGCGCGGCTGATCAAGTTGAGTCCTAGCGTCATGACGAACAGTGTCAAGCCAATGGCAAACAAACTGTTGTACTGAATGCTGTCGTAAGCGAGATCACCGCCGCTGATACGGGCGATATGTCCCGTCATGGTTTCGGCGCTCTCGAACGGGTTAAAGGTGAAGTTGGGACCCGCTCCGGCTGCCAGCGCCACGATCATGGTTTCGCCCACTGCCCGCGAAATGCCAATGATGGACGCTGCCAGAATGCCCGATAGGGCGGCGGGCAGTACCACTTTGATCACGGTTTCAAACTTGGTTGCGCCCAAGCCGTAAGAGGCTTCGCGCAGCGCACGCGGCACGGCGCTTAACGCATCTTCGCTCATGGAACTAATGGTCGGGAGGATCATAATACCCATCACTAAACCCGCCGACGCCATGTTATAAAAGTTGACCGTGTCTGCACCGAATATCCCGCGCAGGAGCGGCGTCATAAACGTGAGCGCGAAGTATCCATACACTACCGTGGGGATACCTGCGAGAATTTCCAAGATGGGTTTAAGCGTCGCACGCACGCTAGGTGCTGCATACTCGCTCAAGTAGATGGCTGCTCCTAAACCGAGCGGTATTGCGACCAGCATCGCCACAAAACTGGTGAGGAGCGTTGAAAGCATCAGCGGCAGAATACCAATATTGCCAATTTCTGGCGCCCATGAAGTGCTGGTGAAAAACTCGACAAAACTGAACCCTTCCGTTTGGAAGAACAGCAGAGCTTCTTTGCCAAGTTCGTAAACGATGCCGATGGTGGTGAAAATGGAGAGCATACCGCAGAGGAAAAGGAAAATTCGGATCAGGTCTTCGCCCGGTCTTGGTTTTTTGAACAATGTTCCCTGGGCTTTTGTTGCGGAGATTGCCATCAGTGCTTCTCTGTTCCGCCTAACTTCTAACTCTTGCTGCATACCTATCCCTGACCACTTTCGTCATATGAAAAATTTCTATCATCAGTGTAACAATAGGAATGGGGTAAGGCACGCCCTACCCCAAGATTTAATCCGAACTTAACCCAACCTTAACGGGAACTACATGCCCATGCCGGTTGCGTCAAGCCATGCTTGCTTGGATTCGTTGAGGGCTTCCACGCTGGCGGGGAAGTAGCCCACTTCAATGATTTCGTTGTTGACGTTCGACAGGTAGAAGCTGATGAACGCTGCAACTTGCGGCTTTTCTGTCATGATGGTCGCATCGCTGTAGATGAACAGCGGACGTGACAGCGGGTACGAATTGTCTTCGGCGCTTTCTTCATTCGGAACAACTGCACCGTCGCCCTTATCAATCCCTAACGCCTTCAACAGGTCTTGGTTTTCGATATAGTAGGCGAAACCGAAGTAACCAATGGCATACGGGCTGCCTTCGACGCCTTGCACGAGAACGTTGTCATCTTCGCTCAGTTGAATGCCGGGAACTGACTGAATTGCGGCTTCGGCTGCTTCAGACTCAAGATCGCCACCCGCTTCGGTTTCGAGCGTGGCTTCGAGGAAGTAATCGTAGGTGCCGCTGTCTGAACCGGGGCTGAACACCTGAATGGTTTCTGCCGGGTAGGACGGGTCAATCTGATCCCATGTCGTCGCCGCGCCGCTGTAGATTGCCGACAATTGAGCAATGGTGAGCGATTCAACGAAGTCGTTTTCTGCGCTCACAACCACTGCTATCGCATCGGTACCGACGCGGAATTCAATCGGTTCACGACCAATTGCGCGGCAGGATTCAATTTCGCTCTCGCGGATCGCACGGCTCGCATTGGCAATGTCTGTTTCACCCGAAACGCAAAAGCGTTCGATGCCAGCGCCGGAACCGATGCTGTCAACCGTGATGTTGCTGCTAAAACCTTCTTCACCGAAGAGTTCTGCCATACGTTCGGTCAACGGGAAAACGGTGGAGCTGCCAGCGGTGATGATGTCACCTTCAAACGCCAATGCATCAACGACGGGCAGTTCAATCGCTACGACTTCCATTTCGGGAGTCATTTCGGGTGTGGCTTCCTGTGCCATGACGGTGAAAGGCAGCGCGAAAACGAGAATTGCGATCAAAACGAAAAGACGCTTGCTCATATGCTTGTGTTCTCCTAGAACATGGTTTAGCGATGAATTTCCTTATCAAGATGGTTTCTATCGCTATCGAGGAGAAGCATAACGGGGAGTCTTTAACAATCATTTACCATTCGTTTAACACCACATCAAAATTCATCGAACGAATGTTAAGAAGATCACCTTACGCAGGGTGTCCGTTTGACCCCCACCCCGCTCGCTGCGCTCGCCTCCCTCCCCCGACTTCAGGGGAGGGCGCCCACAGGAGTCTGCTTGCTCCCCTCCTCGAATTCGGGGAGGGGTCGGGGGTGGGGTCAGCAATAACGATCTGCGTAAGGTGAGTTCGTAATGTTAAAAATCCCCTCTCCGCGTGGAGAGGGGGTTACGTTTCGCCTAATTTCGTGATTCAATATATTATTTTCATGTTCGGGCATTCACTCGAAGCAGTCATATAATTCGCATGAAATAAAGGAGACTCGCCTGATGTCAGCAGAAGATCACAAAGCTCTGTTTCGGTATTATTTCAATGAAGGCACGAATAAAGGGGATTTGAGCGTCGTCGAGAAGGTTTTCGCCGCCGATTACATCCATCATGATCCCGCCAATGTCGATGCAATTGGCGGAATGGAAGACGTTAGACGCCACATTACCACCCTGCGTAGTGCCTTTCCCGACGTGGCATTCCACATCCAGCAAGAAATCGTTGATGGTGACGACATTGTGGTGCGCTGGAACGCCACAGGCACGCATACAGGCGACTATTTTGGTATCCCCGCCACTGGCAAGTCCTTTAACATCACGGGGATGAATCACTGGCATATGGGGGCAGATGGCAAAACGGTTGAAGGATGGGTGAGCCGTGACGACATGGGCTTGATGCGCCAACTGGGGCTGATGGGCTAACGAAAGAGACCTCCCCCTCTCGCTTTTCGGAGAGGGGGTCTGGGGGTGAAGCGGCTTTTAGGCACTTTCTTGACGAATTGTTAGCTGATATTTTCCAACCGCGCCGCCTCCAGCGTAATTCCATTTGGCACAGGGTACAAGTCGTTCGTCGCCCATGTGAACGTGTTCCCTGCCTCATCATACGCGAAACCGGAACGCTTAAAAAAGTCGAGCGTGGGCTTATTCTTGGCAGTTGGCACATAGACCGCGCTCACCTGTCGTAGACCTAACGCCCGCGCTTGATTCACCACCACCGCCAGCATGGTTTCTTCGACCTTGCGCCCCATCACACGACAGCTTAAAACGTAATCGCTGATCCTCCCGCGTTCGCCGTCACTTTCGAGCGTGATGATGCTGCAAGAGGATCACCTGTGGGGGATGCTGTGCTATGCCGTCGGCATGAACTTGGCAGCCTTCCAACTGCCCGAAAAGCCGCTGGCTGTCGTGTGGAAGGGTCTGCCTATGCCGCCGATCTACGCGCCGTTTCGCACGCTGCTCAACTTTATGTTCATTCAGCGCAGTTACCTATCGTGGACGGTGATCGGGATTGCGCTGGTCGTGCTGGTGATCGGGATTGCCGCTTTCGCGCTGACTCGCCGCCAAGCGTGGCAAACCGCCGCGTATATTGATCAAAACTTGCAGCCGGGAGACGCAATCGCTATCTCTTACGGCAATTTCCCACGAGACGCCTTTAACATTCGGGATAGTTTTTCGTGGTATTATCCCGCTATGTCGTCGGAATGCTATGTCGATGTTCGCATAGACGCAAACGCGCTCGAACAGCAGATCAGCGATTGCGGTATTCAAAATGATCGCCTGTGGCTCGTCGTGTATACGTCGAACCCCGAAGGCGAACGTTTGACCCTCCAAAATGTACCGGAACGCTACCGTTTGATTGAATCACAGGATTTCGTTGGCACATCCATCTATCTTTTCAACCTCGAATCGTAACCAGCCTCCACCCCTGAACAGGAATCATCTATTTGTGGCGCTAACCTCACCCCCTAGCCCCCTCTCCGAACAGCGAGAGGGGGCGACCAACAGACTCGCCAAGTCCCCTGTCCTATTTTCGGAGAGGGGACTTAGGGGTAAGGCTGACGGTGAGGCAATCGGATGCCCAACAGCGCG
>JBBQRJ010000299.1:0-6308 GCA_038214955.1 Aggregatilineales bacterium
GCCCCATTCACGGGGATTTCTTCCCGTAGCCCGATGCTTTGAGCGTCGGGCGGCGCATCTCAAGCCTTCCGACTGTTAAAACTATCCTCCCCGAATTCAGGGGGCGGAGAAAAATGTAAGGTCAAATAGATCAATCTTGAGGCTGTTCGCCTTTAGATGCTAAACCGCCATCGACCTCGTAATTTGATCCGGTTACGAAACTTGCCTCGTCTGATGCTAGAAACACAAAGACACTCGCCACCTCGTCAATCGTCCCCACTCTGCCAATGGGGTGCATCGCATCGAACTGGCGGCGCTTGGTGACAGGGTCGCTTTGCGCGGCAACGAAATCGTGCAGCATGGGCGAGTCGATTGTCCCCGGCGACACCGAATTGACACGAATCCCCGCCGCCGCGTAATCAGTGGACATTGCCCGCGCCAACGCGATCAACGCGCCTTTGGTGGCAGAGTAGACAGCTAACCCCGGTAAACCGCGTATCCCTGTGACACTCGCCATATGAATGATACTGCCTTTGTGCTGTTCGAGCATTCCGGGAATGACTGCGCGACAGGCGAGATAAGTACCGCGCAAATTGACAGCAAGGCAGCGATCAAAATCTTCAAGGCTCGTTTCGTGCAAGCGACCCGAAGGCATGATCGCCGCGTTGTTGACTAGCACATCGCACACACCAAAACGGTCACGCAAGCGATCAACTGCCCTATTCACCTGTGATTCGTCGCGTAAGTCTGCACCGAGCGCAATGGCAGACTCCGCGCCGATCTCATCCACTACGCGCTGACATTCTGCCTCGTTCACATCCAGTACGCCGACTTTCGCACCTTCGCGGGCGAACCGCAAAGCGATCCCGCGACCAATGCCCCGCGCTGCACCTGTCACGAGCGCCACTTTACCTGTTAAACGCATTATTGAACCCATCAATTATCAAACTGAAACAGGGAGCAACCACCATCGAGCAAGAGAATTGATCCGGTCATGTAGGCGGTTTGCGGGCTGGACAGATAGACGACGGCTTGCGCGATCTCTTCGGGCGTTCCCGGCTCACCGAGCGGGATCACTTTGGCGACACGCGCCGCGTACTGCGGTTCTTCGACCAATTGACGCCCTGCCAGCCCTGCCCTCACGATCCCCGGCGCAATCGCATTGACGCGAATCCCATGCACGGCGAGTTCGCGTGCCATTTGCTTCATAAGCATGTTGAGTCCGGCTTTGCTGGTGGTATAGGATGTGATCTCCATCCAGGGGATTTCAGCAACCCAGCTAGACGTGAAGATAATGCGTCCGTATGCCTTGTTTGCGACCATTTTACGAGCGGCGGATTGCGCGGTATTAAACGCGCCCGTCAGGTTAATATCGAGGTGACGCTGCCAGCTTTCTTGCGTGATGTCGAGAAAAGGCTGCGCCTCGACAATGCCAGCATTGACGCACACAATATCTAAGCGCCCGAAAGTGGCGTACAGGCGATCCATCGCCGCATTGACTTGAGCGCGATCTCGCACATCGACACGATCCACGAGGTTTTTGTGCGACCCTGCTTGTTCAATTTGCTGCTGAACAGTATCAAACCGGGAGGCATCCGTATCCCAGATAGCAATATTCGCACCAGCAGCAGCAAGATGACGCGCCATTGCGCTGCCCAAGTCACCACACCCGCCCGTAATTAAAGCAACCTGATCTTTCAGGAACATATCAGCCATAAAATTAACCTCAAGAAGAAACACCTTCTATCACTACTGTTTTTCACCGAGTGCGTCTATGATCAGAGATAATGATACCGCGTTTAATGGAGTTGAACTGATGAACATATTGATTACTGAGCGAGTCATTCGCATTTCGATTGTGAGCATTGATGGGCGCATTGATGCGTTTGGCGTGCCAGAACTGCGCGAACGGTTGTATAAGCAGATTGAAGAAGGCGTGAGCAATTTTGTGTTGGACTTGCGACAGGTCACGTTTTTGGACAGCGCGGGCATGGCGGCGCTGGTCAACTTGTTGAAGCGGGCGCGTCAAGCGGGGGGCGATGTGAAACTCGTTTCTCCAACAGAGGAAAATGCCAAACGCATTTTGCTCATGACAAAATTTGACCAAGTGTTTCAGATGACAGACACGATTGAGGATGCAGTGAGGCGTTTCTAAAAATCCTTAGCAGGTTCTATCCACAAAGGAAAAACGATGAAAGTGTTAGTCACAGGCGGCGCGGGGTATATTGGCAGCCATATGGTGGATATGCTGATTCGCGGCGGGTATGAGGTCGTGATTTACGACAGCCTTGTCACAGGACATAAAAGCGCCATTCACCCGAAGGCGACATTCGTGCAGGGAGATTTGCTCGACCAGCCGAAGGTACAGCAGTTATTTCAGGATCACCAGTTCGATGGCATTTTTCATTTTGCCTCGTACATTGTTGTACCTGAAAGTATGGTCAAGCCGTTCAAGTATCTGCGCGACAATTACCTCGCGGCGGCGAATTTACTGGAAGCAGCAACCGAACATGGGGTGAAACGGTTTATCCTGTCATCCACCGCTGCCCTGTTTGATGCGCCGGAAACCATACCGATTAAAGAGACGGAGCGCGTGATCCCCGGCAGTCCCTACGGCGAAAGCAAAGCCATGATCGAGCGACTGCTGTACTGGATGGATCACATTTACGGGTTGAAATACTGCTGCTTGCGCTACTTCAATGCGGCGGGCGCTCATCCTGACGGGCATATCGGGGAGGATCACCAACCGGAAAGCCATTTGATCCCGATTGTGCTGCAAGTCGCGCTCGGTCAGCGTGAAAGTGTGACGATTTTTGGGGAGGACTACCCGACGCCTGACGGAACGGCTGTACGCGACTACATCCACATTTACGACCTTGCGACGGCTCACATTCTGGCATTTGAGGCGTTAGCCGATGGTCGCAGTCGTTACTACAACCTCGGCAATGGGCGGGGCTATTCGGTCAAAGAGGTGATCGAAACGGCGCGGGAAGTCACAGGACACGCCATTCCGGTCACTATGGGCGCACGCCGCGCCGGTGATCTTGCTGTTCTGGTGGCGGACAGCACCACCATCCAAGCGGAATTAGGATGGGAACCGCGATTCGCCGAATTGAAACAGATCATCGAAACCGCGTGGAACTGGCATGTCAGTCACCCGAAGGGGTACGGGGAATAGAAAGACCCCATACCCGAAAAGCCGCCTCACCCCCAACCTCTCTCCCAAGGGAGAGGGGAGAAAACAGCGTTATTCAGCGTAGGCAAAATGGTCGGCTTCGGGACGCGCAAGCCATTGTTGAAGCGTTTGCGCTTGTGTATCCCGGTCTGACAAAATAGGTTCGTCTACGCCCCATTCCAAGCCGACATCGGGGTCATTCCACAGGATGCCAGACTCATTTGCGCCGTAGTATGTTCCGGTACACAAATATTCGATCTCTGCGAAGTCTGAACGCACGGCAAACCCCCGTGCAAATGAGGCGGGCGCCCACATCGCCAGCCGATTGTCGGCAGACGCTTCGACACTCGCCCACTTGCCAACCGTCGGTGAACCTTTCCGCATATCGACGGCAACGATCATCGCCGCGCCGCGAATGACGCGCATCAGCTTACCCATTGGCGGCTCCCATTGGAAATGTAAGCCGCGCACTACGTTTTTGACCGAACCCGAATGATTCAACTGGACAAAGTTGGTGGGCAACCCGACTTTGGCAAACTCATCCTGTCGGTAGGCTTCTAAAAAGAAGCCGCGATGATCCTGAAATACTTCAGGGCGCAGCACTTTGACCGCGCCGAAATGTTCTGCTTCGATATTCAACCGCATAACTGACGATCTCCCTTGTGCGCCGCCTATGATACCGCATTAAGCCGACTCTAGTTCTAAGAATTGGCGGTGGTAAAGCTGCGCGTACAAGCCATCGAGCGCCAAGAGTTCGGCATGTGAGCCGTCTTCGATGAGTTGACCATTTTTCATCACGAGGATGCGGTCTACTTCACGAATGGTACTCAGGCGGTGAGCGATCACGAGGCTGGTACGCCCTTTCAGAACGCGCTCTAAGCCTTCTTGAATCATCGCTTCGGTCTCGGTATCGATGCTGCTAGTCGCTTCGTCTAGCACAAGGATGCTGTTCGGGTTGTGGATGAGCGCCCGCGCCAACGCGAGAAGCTGCTTTTGCCCCTGTGACAGATTTGCGCCGCCGGGAAGCAGTTCAAAGTTATAGCTGCCGGGCAAGCGTTCGATGAAGCGATCCGCACACGCCATTTTCGCCGCCGCGATCATTTGCTCATCGCTGATGGTGGGGTCAAACAGACGTAAATTTTCGGCAACTGTGCCGTTGAAGCAGTACGGGTTTTGTGGGACGACGGTCACATAACGGCGCAGGTCGGCTAAACCGATTTCGCGCACATCCACCCCGTCGATCATGACTTGCCCTTCGGTGACATCGTAGAAGCGTGCCAGCAGCCCCGCCAGCGAGGTTTTACCCGCGCCCGTTGCGCCGACTACCGCCACGCGCTGACCTTCTGGCACGTAGAAATCGAGGTCGCGCAAGACGAGGTGTCCCGTTTCGTAACCGAAATCTACATGGTCAAACGTGATGTTATGGCGTTCGCGCTCACCCAGTTTGACGGGCTGTGCCGCTTCGACAATCTCCGGTTCGACGTGGAGCATTTTGGCGATGCGCTCTCCTGCTGAAAACGCGGTTTGAATCTGCGCGATTTGTTCAGAAAGCTGGTTGATTGGCTCGAAGGTGCGGCGCGTATATTCGAGGAAGGCGATCAACATGCCGAGAGTCGCCCACTCTGCCAACACACCCTGACCACCGCCGTATAAAACAATGGCTAAACCGATGGTGGTCAAAATCTGCAACCATGAGGCGTAGCCCGTGTAGTAATCGCGGAATCGGCTGTGAATGTCGTTATACTGCTCGTTGAGATGCTCGAATCCGTCACGGCTGACCTGCTGCCGTCCAAACAACTGTACGATCACCACACCGTTGAACTGCTCGTTGATGTACGAGAGGTACTCCCCCACCAGCTTATGAAAGCGCGTTGAGGCTGCACGAATGCGCTTGCGGAAATACACGGTCACGGCGATCATGATGGGCAAAACGGAAAGGCTCAACAAAGCTAAACGCCAGTTGAGCGCCATCATCACCACGACGATCCCGATCAATTGGACGACGTTGCTGGCAAGCACCACAATGCTTGTAGAGAGCAATTCGGTGAGCGCGTCAATGTCGTTAGAGAGGCGCGAAACCAGTTGACCTACGGGAGTCGTGTTGAAAAAACGCATATCCTGTCGCATGATGTGTTCAAAGAGTTCCTGCCGCAAGTTGACGAGCGCATTTTGCCCGACGGTTTGCAGCAAGTAGGTATGTGCGAAACGGATGATGAAGATAATGAAGATCAGCGAGAAGTAGGCAACTCCGTAGGGGATTAAACCCGCAATATCGCCACGCCGGATGGGGTCATCGACGGCACGCTGAATCAAGAGCGGCATCCAGAGCGATAAACCCGCTACGGCGATCAACATGGCGAACACGATCAGTATTTGAAACCAGTAAGGACGCAAAAACCGCCCCAACATGCGCGTGAGGTAGCGGTCACTGATTTTGATATTGATGGTATCGGCAGCAGATTCGAGCCTGAGCGCCTCAGGCTTCAAGGGTAAGGGTTCACGCTTCGCGGACATTTACATCCTCCTGCTGAGGCTGAGGCTGAGACTCGGAAGAGTCTTCTTGTTTTAACTCACGCTCAACCATACGGGCATAGAAACCGTTGTTGGCGATTAACTGCGTGTGCGTCCCCTGCTCCACGATGCGCCCTTCTGCCATTACGACAATATGATCGGCATCTTTCACCGTCGCAATGCGATGCGCGATGATCAAACTGGTACGGGAGCGCAAAACGGTGCGAAGGTCGGACAAAATGTCGCCAGCGGTACGGGTATCCACGCTGGAGAGCGCATCATCAAGGATGAGGATGACTGGGTTACGCACAATTGACCGTGCAATTGCCACACGCTGCTTTTGACCGCCAGAGAGCATCACGCCTTTTTCCCCGACGAGCGTATCTATGCCGTGCGGAAGCTGCGCCAAGTCGTTGCTGAGGCGGGAGATGTTCACGGCTTTCATGAAATCATCATCGCTGATGCCGGGCTTGCCCATTTTGACGTTTTCCGCCAGCGTTGAACTGAATAGGAAAGTGGACTGCGGCACATAGGCGATATGCTGACGCAGCTCCTCTAAGCGCAGCGTTCGCACATCTGCGCCATCGATCAACACGCGCCCGTCGGTAACATCAAGCACGCGGGCAAGCAAATTGACGAGCAG
>JBBQRJ010000300.1:0-6278 GCA_038214955.1 Aggregatilineales bacterium
AATCGCAACGCTTTCGGACGGCAAATCGACAGCTTTGAGACGGATTTGCCGATCAAAGGGCTGGACTCGCCGTTTCATGCGGTGTTCATCCGTGCGCCGCTGGTGACAGAAGTCGGGCAGGGCGTAGACGTATTAGCGACCCTAGGTGACGGGAAAATTGTCGCTGTAGAGCAGGGACATTTGCTAGGTACAGCATTTCACCCTGAATTGACCAATGATTTACGCTTGCACACGTATTTCGTGAGTAGAATCAAGATGGCGTAATTTGCGGGAGAAAAGTTTGGGGTTTTGCCGTTTGCAATTCCAGACTTCATGATACAATAGTTGCAACTTATATGTACAAATATGGACACAGTCCTTGCTTTAACCTTCGCCCGTTGAATCGTACAACAACCAACTAGGCGGACGGTTGCACTACAGGCAACCGTTGTCACAAACAGGGGAATGCGCCGCTTATAGACTGCAAGACGCTTGTAGTCTATAGAAACGCGCAAACAGGACTCGACAGGTTTTCTATGATCGGAGATTTTCGATCACAACTGGATAGCTTCGCTTGTTAATGTACTATGAAAAAGACGTTTCTTCATAAAAGATAGTATAATCGGGAATAAGATGAATGTCAAGTCTTTAGTAAAGAGATGATGAAATAGCCACCTCAGTCTATTATTGACCCTAAACCTTACCAATGTTGATGATATAATACCCGCGCTTTACGCTACAATGAGGGTAAATTGCCTATCAAGTGGGGTGAGAAACAATGACATACAAACCGTTCGTGAACGGCGTGGACTTCTCTGATGAAGAAGAGTTTGAAGAAGAAGTTGAACTGGAAGATGATGTTTTAGAAGACGATCTTCTGGAAGAGATTGAAGATGACTTCGAGGACGACGACTTTGAAGACGACGACTTTGAAGACCTAGATGACGAAGATGATGACTTCGATGATTTAGATGATGATTTTGAGGATGAAGACGACGATTACTAATCGTCCGTTGATTCTTCGGGTCGTCACTGTTGTCATCGCCCTGATGATGATTGGGGCGGTATCTGCACAAGATACCGTCCCGATAGGTCCTATTGGCTCGGTTGAAGCCGGAGATTTTCGTGCGCTTGCAGTCACCGCAGACGGTCAACGTCTGTTGATTGCCGACGCTGAAAATGATGAACTGCGCGTGTACGACTTTAGCGATCCGTCTCTGCCGACGCTCATCAACAGCGTTGATCTGGAAGGCGAACCGCTGGCAGTGACAGCCGCAGAAGATTTCGCGCTGGTCGCGGTGAGTACGCCTGATGAGGGCGATGCCGTCCGCGTGATTGCGCCGTCGCGTTACTCGCGCACGCAAGGGTATATCGAAACCAACTCCATTGATGTTCCCGACGGTGTGAGGCAGATCGTCATTTCGCCGGATAACTATTGGGCGCTGGCGTTGAGCGCGAACGGTTACACGCTTCTCGAACTGGTGTCTGCGGGGGAAATCAATTCACTCCCCACCGAGTCACAGATTGTTGATGCGGCGCTGGGCGGCGATACCGCATTTCTACTCAGCGAATCGTCACTGATGACCGAATCGCTGCGGGTGAATTTGGATGTACAGCGCGTCGAGCAGATTGAACTGGAAGGCGTAGGTCAGCAGATTGTGATCAACCCGCGTTTGACGCTCGGCGTGATCACGCTGGAGGGCAATCGCCTGTTGATGTTCAACCCGTCTACGCTCGACACGTTCAGCACGTTTGAGGCGGGCGGCGCGGCGATCATGGATGTGCAATTCGTCAGCGGAGAAGAAGGCGAGTGGTTGGCAGTCTCACGGGAAGGCGGCAGCGAAATCACGCTGTTGGATGTCAACGATCCGTCGAATGTGGGCGATCTAGGGTCGCTCTCGACGTTGTTTGAATCGCCGGTGCAAGCGATGACCACTTACAATGAGCTGATCATTGTTACGGATGGGCAAACAGTACGCATTTTTGCGCCGTAATTTTTAGCCAAATCCTTACCAGATTTTCACGTTTCGGGGCTTTACACGTTCTTAAAACAGGCGTATAGTGGCAGTTAGTTGGGCGAGAACATCTGCCCGATTTTTGTATTTTGGTTCAAACGAAGGATGCAATGGACACCGGTAGTAATACCACCGAACAGATGCCGTCATTACCCGGCGGCGATAACGTCCGACTGCGCTAAACCCCCTCAAGTACGAACGTCCGGGGCAGTAGCGCACAAGCGTTATTGCCGACCCTGAGATTTCAGGGACAGCACCGGGCGGCGACAGCCCTGTTCAAAACACAACTCTATAGGTAATCGCTGAACCAGTGATCGTTTTTTGCTGTGTTCGGCACGAGTTCTGTCATGAGGGGTTTCCCATGTACAACGACCTACTGCTCAATCGTATCGTCGCTCCGACGGATGCTGACGAACATATCCAAGACCTCATTGATGAGATCGAGGAACTCGACAATCTGCTCAGCCCCGAAGCGCAAGAACTGATTCGCGGTTTGCGCCCGCACATCGTCACCGATGATGTCTACGAAGACATTGATGAGGCTGCCTCTTTTGGTGACCGCATGGCGGACAAAATCGCCACCTTAGCGGGTAGCTGGCGTTTTATCTTGATTTTCGTCGCTATTATGGTGATATGGATTGGTGTCAACGGCGGCATGGGCGCTGTGGCGTTTGACCCGTTCCCTTTCATTCTGCTCAACCTCGCGCTCAGTACGGTGGCGGCGCTGCAAGCCCCTGTCATTTTGATGGCGGCAAATCGTCAGTCAGCGAAGGATCGAGCGGTTGCTCAGAATGATTTTCAGGTGAATCTCAAGAACGAAGTTGAAATTGCCGACCTGCACCGCAAGATGGACAACCTGACCGACGCGCTGACCGTGCAGAACAAAATGGTCAATGCACTGGTGGAAGCGCGGCGCAAGGAACTGAACGCGACTGTTCGGATGATCGAGACTGTACGCGCAGAACACACAGGCGTCATTGGACGCTAGAAGAAGTTCACAGTAGACAGTTTACAGTTCACGGTAAAACAGCTTTTAACTGTCCACTGTGAACCGTAAACTTGCCCTTCTGTAGTTTTGCTCACCGATGAGTCTACGCTTGATCTACGCCTTACTCACCTACCCCGATTCGCCTCTATGCTAATAGTAAATAGAGGTGAGCCATGAAACGCAGTTTTCTTACACTGATTGTCTTGTCCCTAACGTTGTTGAATGCTGGAAACAGTCGCGCTCAATCGCTTGAACCCATCAGCGACTATGGGCGCGGTGTTCCGACAAATATCATCTGGTCGCCCGACGGTGATTCGATCCTTGTGTTCACTCAAACCCATATCCTCTGGCACTATCCAGTTGATGACCCAACCAATTATGAGATGATCCACAATGTGGAGTCCGCGTATTTTACGCCTGATGGTCGCTGGTTGATCACCCACGCGCCCGATGGTCTGTATTCTGTGCGTTCGGCGGAGGACTTCAACCAGATCGTATTGAGTAATCTCAATTCAGCGAGAGCCATAAGCACCCAATGGCTGCTCACAAGCGATGCTGACGGTTTAACCGACATCCGACGGCTAGACGATCCGCAGCAGATCGCACTCGAAAACGCGCAGATGGTGAATTTCAATCCGCAAGGGACACGCGCCTTGATCCGCCAAGACGATCATCTGAATGTCTACGATGGCATCACGCTAACGCCGCTTGCCGATCAACCAACTTTCGCTGAGGATGTTGTCCACTATCAATGGAGTTATGACGGAGAGCAGGTCGCCGCGTTATCAGATGGGGATCGCGTGGACGTGTGGAATTTTGCTGATCCTCAATTGAGCCATTCGATTATTCTGTCCAACCGTACACGTTACGACCATCTCGACTGGAGTCCTGACGGAACGCGCTTCTTAAACTTTGACTATGCGGGGAATGCCCGCGTGTGGGATGTGCAAACGGGCGATCTGCTGCTTGAACTACCTTCTGACCAGACCTATTACACTTCAGAAGAACTTGCTCAAATGCCGCCTTGGTATCTCGCTCCGAGCTTTTGGGCGCTCAACTGGTCAAGCGACGGATCACATATTTTGCGCTGCCATTCGGCAGGTGATACTTACCTCATGTGCTCTAGTCATGACGCGAACACAGGCAATGTGTATCAGGGTATGAGCGGCGAGGCTGACTGGTTCGGATTTGATTTCAGCCCGGATCGCCGTTACTTTGCTTTCAGCACAGGTTTGCATGATGCGAATACCGGAGCCTTAATCGGTGAATTGGAGTCCGGATTCGGGGGCTATCCAATTGAATGGAGCGCGAATAGCACACATGTGGCACTCGTTTCGCAGTATGCCTTTGCAGTATTCGTACACCGAACTGATAACGCGGAACAAATCGCACGGTTGCCCATTGTAGGGCTAACCTTTGCTACAACACGACTCATATGGTCGCCGGATAATCGGGATTTAGTCGTGTGGGGCGGCTGGAACGGTAACAACCCAGGAAGCGGCTTGATCACTGTGTGGGATACGGATACTGAACAAGAAGCAGCACGGATCACTGAGCATGTGCTTTACGGTCAGGAATTATTTTTTAGCTCAGATTCGTCCCTACTTGCGGCGACAGATGCATTGGGTGGTTTGGGCGTGTTCAATACAGCAACAGGCGCTCTACTGCATCGGTTGGATGGGCATGAAGGGCAGATTACCCACCTTGCATGGCAGCCAAGCGGCACACTCATCGCCACAACCGATGGGTCATTTGGGGTTGGTTTTCCGCTATTCATCTATTCTGACGGTAACACTGCCCGCATTTGGGATACCATCACTGGTGAGCTAGTAGATGCGCCCAATGCGGAGTTGAACATCATAGAACTAGTGTGGCATCCTTCGGGCGAGTATCTGATTGTGGATGATAAGAGCCAAATGTACCGATGGGATGTTGACACTAATGATTGGTATTTATTTGACGAACACTACTCCCTCCAGTTCTCACATAATTATCATTGGAGTGATGACGGACGCATCATGAGTGTAAGTGAAGGGTCTTCTTTTGCTCTGTATGATGCGGTGACAGGCGCATTTCTTAATCGGGTGGACTGGTATGATTGGCAAAATAACCCTATCTGGATAACTGCCCTGAATCGATTTGTTGGGGTATTGGGATGGTGCGACCAACCTGTGTGGGCGAATGAGCAGTATTGCCCTGTGCGAGTTATATTTCTCACGGATGACACACCGATTGATCGTGGTGAGTCGATAAGTCCCTCAGAAGCACCGCAGTACATTCTTGGCACGTTCACTCGTGGGGTTAGTTTAGCATGGTCGCCTGATCACACACGCTTACTTGTGATGGAGAACGGACGCGCTCATATGTGGTCAATTGGCTTAGACCGTGCGGAACTGCTGCGCGTCTTTCGCTCATTCACAGAAGCACAGTGGAGTCCGAATGGTCAAATGCTTGCGGGAATACGCGGCGATCAGGTCGTGGTACTCGATGCAGCGACAGGCGAACCGCGATTCGCACTGGCGAATGTCAGTGCGCCGACATGGGTCAACCGTTATCTGAGCGTGTGTCGCGGTGATCCCTGTGTGCGCGAATTATGGGATGTGGACAGCGAAAATCTCATCGTATCGAACCTGCATCCCTCGTTTACGGTAAGTGAGGACGGGCGCTATGCCGCCAATACGCACGACGGTGTTTTGCACCTGTACACGTTGGAATCCGCTATGCCCTAACGCGATTTACATCAATCACATAGTCCCACCAATTCCACGAGATGCCGCCGCTTTCGCCTTCAAAATGGGGGAAGTGGCGGAACCACCAGCGATGATGCTCTCGAATATCGCCGTTGCCCCATTCGGCACAGGTCATGATGCGCGGTTCGCCGTTCAAATTCGGGAAGGCGTACCACGAATCAGCGCGGGATAGCACGGGGCGCGGGTTGCCCCAATCATAATCTTTGAGGCTGTTGGGCGCGAAATGCACATTGCCACACTCGGCTTGACCGGGATGCGTCTTGTCGTAGCGGATAAACCGCTCCCATAGGTTAGGGGTCACGCGCTCGTATACTTTCGACAGCATGGACTCGGCGCGGTGTCCCAAATCTTCGAGCATTTTCCCTACTGCGGCTATTACGAATCGATCATGTGCGGACCCGACGCATTCTGGTGTAATGCGCCGCCGCTCAAAGGGACGGAACACGCCAAACGCCGATTCGTGATTATGGGCTTCAACTATGAGCGCGGAGTCGGGGAAATGCTCGAAGATTTGGGACACCGCGCCGAGTCCATGCTGTCGAAAGT
>JBBQRJ010000301.1:0-6271 GCA_038214955.1 Aggregatilineales bacterium
GAAGGCTTAGTGCGCGATGCGTTACGTCATGCGGGCGTCAACAGCATTGCCGCAATCCGCAAAGAAATCGAACAGCCGACGCGGGCGCGTTTGGGCGGCTCTCCCGAAGGCTTGACCGACCCCGAACTGCTGGATCGATACCTGTTGAGCAAGGGCATCAGCGAGAGTCGCCGCGAAGCCTTAATGCGTGCCGCCGAAGCCGTGTTCGAGGCGCGTAGCGGGGAGTCGCAGACATGACAGTAGAATCGTATCGTGAACTGTTAAAAGCGGGTCCCTTTCCCGGACGCATTGACCCTTGGGCAGAAGTAGGGCATTATTTTCAACAAATTCACGCCGGTATGATCGCGTTTTGCTTGGAACAGATTCAAGATTCACTTCTAGCACTTGATTTGCTTGCCAGTACCCAAAGCAGTCTTCAAGAGACGAATGTTTGGCACTTTATGCGCCATCGTCCAAAACTCTCGAATTGGAGTTATGCAGATGCGGCGGCTGAACTTGGCATAGACCCCGGAATACCCCTGTATCCCGATGATCATGAGCCACACGCCATTTACATTTGGAATAGTGAAGCCCAGTTAGTGACAGTGCTAGAAGTGATTTTGCCCTTCACTAAATTAGAGGGTGATCGACACTTTCAATACCTGATGCGACGCGAACACTTGCTCTGGAACGGTATAAATGTAGTGGAAATTGATGCAACGAGATCGGAAAATCGCCTATTGAATTCTTGGTACACAAAGAATAATGCTTACCATACAGCGATTTTTATGCCGGGGGAGTCTCCGCGTATTGTGCCTTCAACTTTCGATGAACCACTTAAACGATTCGCGCTCCCATTAATTCGTAGTGTTATCGCCGTCGATGCACAAAACGCCTATGAAAAAGCCTATCGACTTAACGAGACAGGCTATGCGGTTTCCATAGATGATCGGTACACAAAGAATGATTTACCATATAGCGATATGATCCCCGATGATCAACACGCGGCGTTGCTCGATTCGGTGACGACGTGGCGGGCGCGGCTGGAGTCGCTGCGTCAGGCTTAGGGATCGTGGCGTTCGTTGCCATGCTTAAAGTTGCCCGTCACTTTTGCGAGTAATAACTGCGCTTCAACCTCATCAAGCTGATCGATCTTGTCGATGAACTTCTGTGCCTCTTTCCCCGCCAGCGTCTTGATGTGTTTGCCGTACCAGAACAACAGCACCCGCTTATCTTTGGTGATCTGGTAATCAAACATATTTTCTTCAAGTTTGCCGCGCTTGTCTACGTCATCATTATGCGGATTGGTCATAAAATTTCTCTCATTGCGGATCAAATCGGTTGGCAGTGACAAGGGTTGTGTAGTTAAATGATAGCATGATCCGGTTTCCGTAAGGGAGAGAGTATGCGTTTGATTTTGCTGTTTGCCATCGTTCTATGTGCCTTTGGCGTTTCCGCACAGGACGAAAGCCCCATGATCGGGGAGTGTCCGGTTTTCCCGCCGGATAATGCGTGGAACACCGATATTTCAGACTACCCCATCGATCCCAATTCGGACGATTACATTGCCAGCATCAGCGCGGAAGGTGACGAATATCTCCATGCCGATTTTGGCGAAGACCCCGATTACGGCATCCCCTACATTGAGGTAGACGGCGATCAAACGCCCGTCGAAATCACCTTTACGGATTACGGCGACGAGAGTGACCCGGGACCCTACCCGATCCCCGAAGATGCGCCTGTAGAGGCGGGCGGTGATCGCCATGTAATCGCGGTGGATGGCGAAAACTGTATGCTCTATGAACTCTACAACGCCGAATGGAACGGGGATGGCTGGGACGCATCATCTGGCGCGGTGTTCAATCTGCTGTCCAACGAGCTACGCCCCGAAGGGTGGACATCTGCTGACGCCGCCGGACTGCCGATCTTTCCCGGACTCGTCCGCTATGACGAGATCGAAGCGGGCGCGATCAACCATGCCTTGCGCTTCACCGTCAGCGAGACTCAACGCGCCTACATTCATCCGGCGGTGCATTACGCCTCTGACAACACCGATTCTGATTTACCGCCCATGGGTTTGCGCTTGCGTCTGCGTGCCGACTTCGATGTGACCGAATTTGAGGGTATGTCGCTCATTATCTTAGAGGCGCTGCAAACCTACGGCATGATCGTGGCGGACAACGGCACAAGCTGGTTCATCAGCGGCGCAACCGATTCGCGTTGGGATGACGACGACCTGAATCAACTGAAAACCGTTCCCGGTGATGCGTTTGAAGTGGTCATCACGGATGAGATCGTGTATGGCGATTGAAAATCTCTAATCTTTGTCTGACCTGAACCCTCTTGACCTTTTCAAAATTGGGTTTATACTGTTCAGTATCGATGGTATAGCATACTAGGAGGTGATTACGTGGGTTATCGCAGTCATAAGGGGGCTACCCCCTAGACGCCCTGCCTCCTCTAGCGGGCGTTCCCTAGACAATAGGGGTTAGCTCCCAGAGACGCAACAAAAGAGCGCCGGACAGCAATGTTCGGCGCTCTTCTTTTATTTATGGTAGACTTAGACTTGCTTGATTGCAAACGCTTGTAAGTTTATCATCAGGTTATAAGAGTATGTTGAAAATCAGTTTTTTGCTCACCCTTACCTTGTTTCTGCTATCTGTACATGCCACCTCTGCCCAAGCCCCCGAACCCCCACAGCCACCCGAAGAAGGCGCGTTCTTCACGGGCGAGTATCGCAATCTGCTGGCAGAATGGGGGCTGTCTGAGGACGAAATTCAAGCACGTATTGACAGCACCTTTCAGCAGCTTTTCTATGGTGATGACGCCACTGAGCGCGTTTATTATCCCGTTGGCGACGACATGGCGTACATCGAAGACATCAACAGCGGGGACATTCGCTCAGAGGGCATGTCTTACGGCATGATGATCGCCGTTCAGCTTGATAAGCAAGAGGAATTTAACCGCCTGTGGACATGGGCGCATACCTACATGCATCACACAGACGGCGCCTATGCAGGGTACTTTTGCTGGCACGCCCGCGCAGACGGCACTTGCCTTTCTGCGAATCCGGCATCAGATGGTGAAATCTGGTTTACTACAGCCCTGTTTTTTGCCGCCGCCCGTTGGGGGAATGGCGAAGGCATTTATGACTATCAGGCACAGGCAAACGCCATCTTAAATACGATGCTCCACGCGGATACCCGTTTAGCAACCACCCTGTTTGATGCCGAAACTAACCTGGTTGTTTTCGTGCCGACTAAAGGTCCTGTCAGCGAGTTTACCGATCCGTCCTATCAAGCGCCGCACTACTATGAATTGTGGGCGCGGTGGGCAGATCAAGACAACGAGTTCTGGGTAGCCGCCGCCGAAGCCGCACGACAGCACTGGCGTAATGCCGCGCATCCCGACACAGGGTTGATGTCGAATTACACCGAGTTTGATGGTGATCCTAAGGTTTGGGATAGTTACAGCGAGGTTTTCTACGCCGATTCGTGGCGCTCTGCCATGATGGTGGCGATGGATTACGCATGGTTCGCCGCCGATAGTTGGCAAATTGAGCAAACCAATCGCTACCTGTCCTTTTTTCACAATCTAGGCATTGGTCGCTACACCAGCCAATTTCAAATTGACGGAACACCCGCTGGCAATCAACACCGTGCTGGCGGATTGATCGCTATGAACGCGGTGGCGGCACTTGCATCAAATGACGTTATCGCATGGGACTTCATCGAGGAATTCTGGGACACGCCGACGCCAACGGGTCAATATCGCTACTACGATGGCTTGCTCCAACTCATGGCGCTGCTGCAACTGAGCGGTAATTTCCGAATCTACGCACCCGTCTAACCGCTTCTGTGCTGGTGGAGACACAACAAAAACCGCCGAGTAATAATGCTCGGCGGTTTGCTTTTATTTTAGTTAAAAGTTGAAAGTGACAAGTTAAAAGTGAAGGCGAAAATCACTTACTTCTCACCTTACGCAGATCGTTATTTCTGACCCCACCCCCCGACCCCTCCCCGAATTCGAGGAGGGGAGCAAGCAGACTCCTGTTGGCGCCCTCCCCTGAATTCGGGGGAGGGAGGCAAGCGCAGCGAGCGGGGTGGGGGTCAAACTGACACCCTGCGTAAGGTGAGTTACTTTTAACTTTCTACTTTTAACTTTTAACTTCTTCTAATATTTCAAAATCTGTCCCCGATGATGATTGTCGATCTTATCGAACGTCGCCCCATAAGCGTACTGATTCGCGTAGTTGAATCCATACGGGAAGCCCATATCAATCGCGCTGACCTTCTCCAGCCGATCCAATTGTTCCTGTGTGAGCGACCATTCGATCACGGCAAGGTTATCGCGTAACTGTGCTTCGGTTCGCGCCCCGATGATCGGGATGATCTGCGCCTTGTGGGTTTGCTGCCTCACCCAATTGATCGCCACCTGTGACATGGGGCGACCCGCTTCCAACGAGATCGCCTGTACCTCTTTGACGACACTCAGCGCCTTTTCGCTCAACTTGACTTCTTGCGGGTTGACCCGTGTGGGTTCTGTCACCTGATTCAGAAATTTACCCGTCAAAATGCCCGCTTCCAGCAAGCCCCAGGGCATGACCGCCATATCCCAGTAGCGCGACATGGGCAGCAGATCACGCTCTACAGCGCGATCTAGCAGCGAGTAGGGGATTTGCAAGCCGATAAAGCGTGACCATCCGCGCAGTTCCGCCAGCATATTCGCCGCCGACACGATGTAAGCGGGCGAGTCGGAAATCGCCACATACTGAACTTTCCCCTGTGACACGAGATCATCTAGCCCGCGCATCACTTCTTCAATGGGCGTCATGTAGTCCCACATGTGCAGATAGTACACATCGATGCTGTCCGTTTGCAGTTGACGCAAACTCTTTTCGACAGACTTCATCATGTTCTTGCGGCTGTTCCCGCCCGAATTCGGGTCAACCGAGTCGGGGCGTGTGAGCGTGTATTTCGTGCAGATCACAAACTTGTCGCGCTGCCCCTGCAAAAACTCGCCTAGCAGCAGTTCGGCGCTGCCATCAGTATAATTCACCGACGTGTCGATGTAGTTGCCGCCCGCCTCTGCGAACAGGTCAAACATCGTGCGGCTGGTTTCTTTAGTCGCGCCCCATCCCCATGTATCACCAAAGGTCATCGTGCCGAGACACAATTCCGAAACGCGAAGCCCACTTTTACCGAGTAGTTGATAACGCATGTGTTTTCCTTTGTAGGGACAAGGCACGCCCTGTCCAATTCTCATGTTCACCACCTCCTATATTAACGTCAGTGGTTCGCGCAAACCCTGTCCAATGGTATAGTTGATAAACTCTTGTTGGTTGGTGAAAGGGATCGGCGCACAGACGCGCCCATGACTCGTATGAATATTCTTGTGATTGGCGGCACACGCAACCTCGGACACTTACTGGTGCATCAATTGGTAACGTTAGGACATCGGGTGACGGTGTTCAATCGTGGATTAACACGGGACGAACTCCCTGATGAAGTCGAGCGTTTGCGGGGTGATCGAACGAAAAAGAATCAGCTTGCCCGTGCCATTGACGGCAAAACCTTTGACATCGTGGTCGATAACGCGCTGTACAAGAAGGAAGAAGCTGAAGACATCGCCGCGCTGCTCAAAGGGCGCGTCGGACAATATATTTTCTTAAGCAGTGGTCAGGTTTATTTAGTGCGTGAAGGTGCGCCGCGTCCCTTCAAAGAGGACGATTACGAAGGTCGGTTAATGCCCGCGCCTAAGCCAAACACTTTTGGTTACGAAGAATGGCTTTACGGCATGGACAAGCGCCACGTTGAGGATACGCTTCGCAAGGCATGGGAAACGAACCATTTCCCGTATACGTCGCTGCGCTTGCCGATGGTCAACAGCGAACGCGATCACTTTAGCCGCTTCTATAACTACATGCTGCGATTGGGTGACGGCAACCCGATCCTCGCGCCCTCTACGCCGAATTTCCCGTTACGCCACATCTACGGCGGCGATGTGATTCGCGCCATACTGCTGCTTATCGAGACAGGCAAGGGTAAAGGGGAGGTCTACAACATCTCGCAAGATGAGACGCTCTCGCTGGAAGAATTTCTCGGCATCGCTGGCGATATTATGGGAGTCCCCGCGCATCTCGTCCGCCTCAAGCGTGATCTACTGGAAGCGAACGGCTTTCTGCCCGACTGCTCTCCGTTTAGCGAACGCTGGATGAGCGAACTCGACAACACGCGCAGCAAAGCCGATCTCGGCATGACCTACACGCCCACCCGCGATTACCTCGAACAGA
>JBBQRJ010000302.1:0-6224 GCA_038214955.1 Aggregatilineales bacterium
TTGATCAACGCTGAAAGAGGTCAACCGTCCCGCGTCCACTTCTTGCAGCAGCACCACATTGACGCCGCTTTGCTGGATGGTACGCGCAACTGCTTCGAGGCTGTTGTTGTAGAACTCATCGAATCCGCCGTGAATGTTGTACGTGCCGACGCGCATCTCATCAACGTCGCGTGTCGCTGTGATGAGGGTTGGACGCGACAGAAACCCCGCGCCGCCGCCCACACCAATCACCACTAGGATTAAAAACAGCGAACTTAGCGATGTTTTGCCGCTCCATGCGACGCGCTTCTGCGTTTGCGTCATCGGCAGCACGGCGAGAAACACCGACAGCAGCAGCAGACCTAAGCCGAACCCGCGAAAACCACGCAGCAGCGGCGGGATCACCTGATTCAAGAAGGCGGCATCTCCGGCGAAACTTCGCACGAACGCATACTCGTAGGTGAAGTTATCGCCAAGAATCAACGCGCCGAACAGCACCAGCCCGATAACCAACCAGATCGCGCCTAAACTGCGTTCACGTTCAGCACGCGGGCGGGTGATCCAGAACCATGTCAGGCTGACCAAGAACTGCGCTGCGACCAGTGCCGCCCCTGCGATAATCCCATTAAGCCGCGTGCCAAGCACGATCAAAATACCGATCAGCAGCATCCACAGCCACCCGCGCACATTCGCGTCGAACAGGCTGATGAATGCGCGGGCTTGATCGCGTACAAGCGGGATGATCGGTAACAGGGTTGCTACGACCAGCGGCACAACCATTGTCGCGTAGCTGGTATCAGCGCGTCCGGCGACGGCATTGGGCAGCGTCAGCAGGGACAGTTCGAGGAACAGCAGTCCGCTAAACCCGATTGCCCCCCACATCGGCAGCAATCCGCGATTTTCTAGGTTATCGTTCACCCGCTCACTTTCTAGGATGAATGTCAAAATGGCGATCAACACGGCGAGGGCGGACAGCACAAGTTGAATGTTCGCGTAATCGGGCGACAGCGACGGATCGACGGTGTTCCCGAATGCCCTGAAAAGTTGATCGACTGTGAAACCGATGATGAACAGATAAGGCAGTGTTCCCATACGCCAGCGGGCGAGCATTAGCATGTAAGTCAGCGTGCCGCCGACCACCACCGCCGCCGCTGCCATTGGCGTCAGCACCCCATCAACAGACATCAAAATGCGTCCGACAGCAACAAGGATCACGCTGACAACGATCATCAAGCGCACGCGACCCAACAGCAGGGTCAGCAGCGGCAGCGCCAGCATGTAGATCAAAAACGTAACCTCGCTGTTCACCAATGCGGGATCAGGAATGGGGATAGACGCTTCTATGGGGATGCCCGCCGTTGTGAGCGCCGTCACTGCCGACGCGCCCGCAATCCGGCTGTAAATCAACCCGATGAGTAAGCGAATCGCTTGGATAAAGAACGTTCCTATCAGTCCAGCTTCGAGTATCGCTAAGATTTGCGGTCTTCTGAGCATAAGCCTTCTTCGTTCATGTAGCGCGACGCTAAAGAAAAGTGTACAAAAGGGGAAATAATTACGCCACTAAAGGATGTGAACATGGAGAAGGCGGATACGATCCTTACAGGCGGGATCGTCGTGACGATGAACCGCCGTTTCGACATCATCGCAGACGGCGCACTCGCAATACAGGGTGAGAATATTGCGGCGATAGGGACAAGTGCGGATATTGCCGCACGTTTCCAATCTGATCAAGTTATTGATTGTACAGGACAAATCATAATGCCGGGGCTGGTCAATGCACATACTCATGTGCCGATGACCCTACTGCGCGGGCTGGCAGATGATCTTCGCCTTGATGTGTGGCTGCTTGGCTACATGATGCCAACTGAGCGCGAATTTGTCACGCCAGAGTTTTGTCGTTTGGGGACGTTGTTAGCCTGTGCAGAGATGATACGCGGCGGGGTGACTGCGTTTGCCGACATGTACTATTTCGAGTCAGACATTGCACAGGCGACCTCAGAGGCGGGCTTGCGCGGCGTATTAGGTCAAACGGTCATGAAGTATCCCGCGCCCGACGCGCCAAGTTACGATGACAGCCTCGCTTACTGCCGTCAATTCATCGAGAAATGGCGCGGGCATTCGCTGATAACGCCCGCTGTCGCGCCGCACGCCCCCTACTCGAACACCGATGAAACCATGCGCCGCTGCGTCGAACTGGCGACTGAATACGATGTGCCGCTGCTCACGCATCTTGCCGAAACGAAACTCGAAGTCGATGACAGCCTCAGCGAGTTTGGTATGTCGGTCATCACCCGTATGGAGCAGGTCGGCTTATTCGCGGCGAAAGTCTTGGCGGCGCACTGCGTTCATATCGACCAGAACGAAATGCACATCCTCCACAATCACGACGCAACCGTGGCGCACAACCCCACGAGCAACCTCAAACTTGCCAGCGGAATCGCGCCTGTCACGCAGATGTTGAAAATTGGTCTGACAGTAGGGATCGGCACAGATGGCACAGCCAGCAACAATGATCTGGATATGTTTGAAGAAGTGCGTTTGACCGCAATCCTCGCCAAAACCGACGCGGGCGACCCGACGGCGCTCCCCGCGAGACAGGCGCTACTGATGGCGACACGGCAGGGGGCAGAGGCATTGTTCTTAGGCGACATCACCGGTAGTCTGGAAGTGGGCAAACGCGCAGACGTGATCACAATGGACGACTCGCCGCTGCACAACACACCCCAGTTTCAGCACGACCCCAACGCTATCTATTCGCGGATTGTGTATGCTGGCAAATCAACCGATGTTCAGCATGTGCTGTGTAATGGTCGCCTGTTGATGCGTGACCGCCAACTGCTCACTGTTGACGAAATGACGGTGCGGCGAGAAGCGTCAGAACTTGCCCGCAAGATTGATCATTTCTTGATGCAGCGCGAACAGGACATTTTGAGCAAACTACTGGCGATTGGCGGCATTCGTCAATCTGAGAGCTTCGAGGTGCAGGTCAAGGCGCAGCTACCCGACGATACCGCCATCCAGAAGCTCTTGACTCACCCCGACGTAGAGGTATTGAAGGCAAATCACTATCGCCAGTACGATACCTATTTCCTGTTTGGCGATTCCACACAGGGAAGGGTACGCTACCGCGAAGATGATCGCATTGGCGAAGACGGCGAGGTCGAGTCGGTACGCAGTCGCATCACCTTCACGACACCGACCAAAGAGCGTGAATTCCACTCAACGATTTTGCTCTCACACTCGCGTTTCATCGCAGACGCAAATCAATCGCTCCGGTTTTACCGTGAGTATTTTCGACCAGAAAGCGAACGCGAACTGCACAAGGATCGTCAGCGTTGGCATTTACTCTATCAGGGCGTTTTGTTTTATGTGAATGTGGATCGCATCCTCAAACCTGAACTCGACGGCGTATTTCTCGAAATCAAGAGTCGCACATGGTCAAAGTCGGATTCAGAGAACAAAGCTGACCGGATTCAAGCGATGCTTGGAATATTGGGACTTGATCAAACTGCGGTAGTCAGTTCAGACTATTTAGAGTTGTAGAATTCACAGTAAGGGAGTTTCATCATCGTGAAAAAATTGCTCGTCACGGGGTCTAGCGGTTTGATCGGCTCAGAAGTCGTGACGCATTTCGATCAATTGGGGTGGCAGGTGGTTGGCGTTGACAACAACATGCGTGCCGACTTTTTCGGCGCGGGGGGGGATACCCGCTGGAATCAGAAACGGTTGGAGTCAACGTCTAAAAACTTCACCCACTACGAACTGGATATTCGGGATCGCGCTGGCGTCCTGCAATGTCTGGAGCAAACCCGCCCTGACCTGATCGTGCATACAGCCGCCCAACCAAGCCATGATCTCGCCGCCAGTCGCCCATTTGACGACTTCGATGTGAACGCGGTTGGCACGCTGAATATGCTTGAAGCAACGCGCAAAGCCGTTCCCGAAGCTGTATTCGCTCATATGTCTACCAACAAAGTTTACGGCGACTCTCCCAATGAACTTCCGCTAACGGAACTAGAAACCCGTTGGGATTACGCCGATCCCGCCGATTACAACGGCATTCGGGAAGATCAACGTATTGACCAGTCCAAGCATTCGCTGTTCGGCGCGTCGAAGGTTGCCGCTGATGTGATGGTGCAAGAATATGGTCGCTACTTCGGGCTAAAGTCGTGCGTGTTGCGCGGCGGTTGCCTCACAGGACCCAATCATTCTGGCGTTGAACTGCACGGATTCCTCAGCTATCTCGTCAAAGTCAATGTGACAGGGGGCAAATATCGCGTGTTCGGTTACAAGGGTAAGCAGGTGCGCGATAACATTCACGCTTTTGATGTCGCACAGTTTATTCATGCGTTCTACAACAATCCCCGTTTTGGAGAGGTGTACAACCTCGGCGGTGGGCGTGCGAATTCCGTGTCCATTTTCGAGGCGTTTGATCGTTCAGCACAGTTGAGCGGAAAACCCATGAATTACGAGTATATCGACAAGAACCGTGAAGGTGATCATATTTGCTATATCTCTGACCTAGCAAAGATGAAAGCGCATTATCCCGAATGGGACATTACCAAGTCGCTGGATACGATCTTCGATGAAATCTACGCTGCTTGGAGCGCCCGCGTCCTCGCATAGAAGCAGTCTAAGGGTTGTTAAATCCGCACTCCCAATCTCCAGTCGGAATGTTTGCCCCCTTCCCTGAATTCGGGGAGGGGCTGGGGGTGGGGTTAGAAAGTGTTTTCTCCACACCTCTAACCTTGTGCTATACTTTTCCCGATTGCATTTTGTATCACAAACAAAGGCGGCATGAATGACGACGTTGATCACAGGGGGAGCAGGCTTTATCGGCAGTCGGTTGGCATTGCGACTGCTCGATCAGGGTGAACCCGTTGTTATCCTTGACAACTTCGATCCGTATTACGATCCGGCGATCAAACGCGAGAATGTTGCTGCAATGGGTGATAAAGCGGTTGTGATCGAAGGCGACCTCTGTGATACGCCCCTTGTCGAGTCGATTTTTGCACAGCACGCTATTGATCGCGTGGCGCATATGGGCGCGTTAGCAAACGTGCGCTATTCGGTTGAGCGTGGGCGTCAGTATGCAGACGTGAACACGGGTGGCACGGTCACAATGTTGGATGCAGCGCGTAAAAACAACGTCTCGATGTTCGTGATCGGTTCTACCTCATCAGTCTACGGACAAACTAACCGTATTCCTTTTGTTGAAGATGATTCCGCGACGCTCCCGTTAGCGCCGTACCCCGCCAGCAAGCGATCTGCCGAGATGTTTGCTTACAGCTATCACCAGCTTTTCGGACTTAACGTGAACATCGTGCGCTTTTTCAACGTCTACGGACCGCATGGACGCCCTGATATGATGCCCATGAAAGTAATCGAGTCGATTCTTAAAGGCGAAACGATCCAGTTGTTCGAGGGGGGTAATCTCCAGCGCGATTGGACATATATTGATGATATTGTGGATGGCGTCATTGCCGCGCTTGAAAAGCCGTTCGGCTACGAAATTTTTAATTTGGGGTTCGGCTCACCGATTACGCTCAAAGCCTTTATCGACATTTACGAACGGTTGATTGGCAAAAAAGCCATCACTATTGACGTGCCTAATCCGCGTACCGAGCTAACGATCACCTATTGCGACAACACCAAAGCTCGCCGTCTCTTAGGATTCGATCCCAAAGTGGACATCGAAGCGGGTCTGGCAAAAACATGGGAATGGTATTGCTCACGTTACGGAAAGTAATCTGTTAGGGTGTCAACGTGAATGACGCGATTAGGGGTAAATGATCTGACCCTGTGAATGCGCCTAGCGCGGCACTCATAGTCTGAAACTGCGAACTGTGCCACAGATAATCAATACGTACTGCCGACGGGAAAAAAGCGGGCAAGCCGTAGTATTCTGGCGATGGATAGCTGTAGCCGAACCCCGTCCCCGCTTCTCGGAAACTGTCTTCAAAGTGAACGACTAACTCACTGTACATGGCAGCATGATCGCTCATATTGAAATCACCGCCAATGATGTATGGGATGGTTTCACGACTGGCTCTTTCCCGCAGCAAATCAATGTAATAGTCGCGTCCACCGGAGTCGTAATTCAAGAAGACCCGTGCGAAAAGGTGATTCGGAAACAGGGGAATATGCGGTCTGTGACCAATGGGCAGCGGCGCATGGAAATTATACAGAGCAATCGGCTGCCCATCGAACTCGATGACATGGCGCTCAAACTGGTTTCCCAGCGC
>JBBQRJ010000303.1:0-6221 GCA_038214955.1 Aggregatilineales bacterium
CCCTCCCCGAATTCAGGGAGGGGAGCAAGAAGCATCTCTGCCACCTGTTTTCGATTTTGGCGCGGCGCTCAACGAAACCCGCGTCACGGTGGATCAATTCCTCGCAGACGGACAGGTCGAAGAAGCTGAAGCCTACATGGAAGATCGGCGGCGCGTGTTCATCGAGAACGGCTACCAGTTTCGCAAGTTGAATCAAGCGTTTTTCGCCTTCTACGGCGGCTACCAGAGCGGGACTCCCGGCGCAGGCGGTGCTGATCCGATAGGCGAAGCCGTTGCCGCGATTCGCCAGCAAAGCCCCACCATCCACGATTGGATTGTCACCGTGCGCGGCATCTCCACCCGCGACGAACTTCTAGCCGCCGTCCAAAACTAAAACGCTTAAGAGGTTTTTCTCCCCTCTCCATTCGGAGAGGGGTTGGGGGTGAGGCTGTTTTTCAGAGAGGGTGAGGTCTACTCGAACTGCCATTCTTTCAGCATCGCCGCTAGCAGAGTCGCACGGCGCGGCATACTGTTGATGACGACATGCTCATGCAGCGCGTGTAAGCCGTCACCTTGAGGACCTAAGCCATCCAGCACGGGGATACCCATCGCCGCGACGGTGTTCCCGTCCGACGCGCCGCCGCTGCCATCCTCACGCACGGTCAAGCCATACGCTTCCCCGATGCGTTTGCATTGGGCGAACGAGCGGATCATCTGCTCGTCGTGTTCCATCGGCTTATGTCCGTTGACCAGCGACACTTTTAGTTTTGCACCCGGCATCATCGGCTCTAATGCCATCATGCGATCATACGTTTCTTCCCAATCCTGCACCGTCAAGGCGCGGGTATCGACAAACGCGGTTGTTTTCGCGGGGATCACGTTGGTTGCTGTGCCGCCATCGACCATCGTCACCGATAGGGTGATCCCGCGCTTGTAATCGTTCCAATCGCGCAGTCGCATGGCTTGCTGTGCGAACTCGATCACCGAATTGACGCCTTTTTCGGGCGCATTTCCCGCGTGGGAGGGCAGTCCCTCAATATCAAGCCGATAAGTCGCAATACCCTTGCGCCACGTTTTGAGCGCCTCCTCAATCGTGGCAGGTTCCATCACCAGAACCAAGCCGCAGTCTTTGGCGTAATGCTCAATCGGGTCGTGGGAGTAGATGCTGCCTACTTCTTCATCGGTGGTCATGAGAATCCAGATCGGGCGGTTGGGCATTTCGCCGCGATCTTTCAACCCGCGCAGCGCCGACAGCACCACCGTGATCCCGCCCTTCATATCAATCGCGCCGGGACCAAACAAACGCCCATCATCATCAATGCGGACGGGACGTTCTGCCAGCGTACCGAGTCCCCACACCGTATCAATGTGGATTAAGAACATGATCGGCTTGCCGGGCGCGTTTTCGTTCCATTTCGCCAGCAAAATATCGCCCACCTCGGTTTGCGGTAAGCGTATGACAGACGACGCGCCGAGGTCACGGAATTGGGTTTCGAGAAAAACGCCCATCAAATCAACGTGCGTTTTGTCGAGCGTAGGGGTTTCAAAATGTACCAGCGTGGTCAGCAAATCGATCATAGCTTGGCGCTGGTTCTGGAAATAGGTCAACAGATCAGACATGAAAAACCTCGTAAGAGAGCATTAGCGATTAGCCGTTAGCTTTTAGCAGAAGATCACGATTTTTGCCAATTTTTAATATGAAAAACTCATTACCCAAATCTGGCTTCTCGTTTTGCGTTTGCTTTTCGCTAACGGCTAATCGCTAACCGCTTTTCAGCTAAAAAGGACACAAATCACCCGGCGTATACGTCGGGCTGCGAGTGCCGTAGCGATTGAGCAAATTGGCGGCTTCGGGGCGGGCTGAAATGACAGCCTGTACTTCTAAACAGGAACTATTCATATTTTGTGTGACTTGAAAGGCGTTCCAGAAAGCATCGGTCATGGCGACATAGACAGGCGCGGCTGCCGGGTCGGGCGCGGACGCCAGAATCGCCTGATAATTCGCCAGCAAGCGCGGGTCATCCATGAACGCATACGCCAGCATCAAACGATAGCGGGCATAACTTTGCAGCGCCGCTTCATCGTCGGGATACCAATTTTCTAAACCGGGGCTGTCTACGGCGAGGTTGTACAGCGCAATCGCTTCGCTCGTATTGCCCGCGCCGAACTGTTCATCGGCTTGCTGTATGACCTGAATACGAAATCGCGGCGGGTTTAATTGTGTGATCGAGCGGACGTAGTTCACACCATCCCAATCGTACACGGTAAACCCTGTGCGGATAGGACCCGTATCGGCGTTCCCGTCGTCGGTCATACGCACAATCAATTCGCTGATCTGATCGGCGTCAATATCCTCAATCGTGGGCGCGGTTTCGCTGGTGATCGCGCCGCCAAGCAGGTTGATAAACCGTCCGTTCTGGGCGCTCCATGTGAGCATTTGTGTGCTGTGCGTGCATGTTTCTTCATCCGAACAGCTTTGACTGCTGAATAGGAGTTCCGGCACGCCGTTAAGATTGAGGTCGCCAATCGTGAGCATTTCGGGCGCACCCCCACCGAGCGTCGCCTCATAGCGCATCAAGTAACGCCCGTCGATGCACCCGAAGATCAGGAAATTGCCGCCGCCATAGCTCACCACGATTTCGGGCGAACCTTCCCCCGTGAGATCAAGATCGCCGCGTGCGAAACCCGTTTCGCCTAACACGTTCCAGTTTTCGCGCAGATAGACCGTCAGGTTATCGGCATTTCCCCCCGCGTTCAGGTAACGGACGATGCTCTCAGCGGCTTGCGCGGTGCTGGTATTCTGTGCGGATTCAAGTACGGCGGCGGGGTTTTGACCGGGACACGCCCGCAAATTCGCCGTTGCGGTGGGGCGGTTCGACATCGCTACCGCGGTTGCCGGGTTGGATAGACCAGAGCCATCCAGCGGAATGCCGAACATCGTGGGCAGCGGCACATGCAGCACCCGTCCGGGCGTCATTGACGGGAACGGGAACGTCGTCGGTGTGCTATTCGTCGGCGTATTTTGACACGCCGCGAGGATCAGGAGGAGGAGTAGCCAGAGTTTTCGCATGGTTTTAAGTATAATCGTTCAAGCACAATTGCCCAACCCAACAGGGCGTCCGCCGCTATCTCAACTAGAGGTGCTATACTAAACCCGTTTTGTCCCAAACCTTAAGCGAGTCTCGATGCGTCGCAAACTTTTTAACATTTTGATTTTCCTGATTCCTCTGGTCATCCTCTTGGCGACAGCATGGACAATTCGCCAGCCCATGCTGCGACAAATGGGCTACCGTTGGGACACCTACTCGTTTGAAGAATGGACGCTGCGTGTGCTGCGCGGCGGGTTGCTCAACATTTATGCGCCCGTCGACGAAAACGCCGGACAGGGCATGTTAGTCAATCACCCTCCGTTAGGGGTAGCGCTGCTCTCTATAGGGATGCGAACATGGGCAGGCGATCCCGGCGATCTGCCCCCCGACACCCACGCCGTTGATTTGAATCCCGACTATATTCAGGCGCTTAAACTGCCCATCATGCTGGTTGATCTCGTGCTGGCGGGGGTGGGTTACACCTATGCTTACGCCGTGACTCGACGTTGGCGCGGGTTGTGGGCAACCTTGACGGGGGTGGCATTGGCATTCAACCCTGCGCTTTTGATCGACTCGGCATGGTGGGGTCAAACGGACAGTTTGCTGGCGTTATTTCTCGCGCTCACCGTGATCGCTTTGCGCTTTCGCCGTCACACATTGGCATGGGTTTTGTACGCGCTGGCAGTGCTGGTCAAGTTTCAAGCCGCGCCGTTGTTCCCGCTTTTGCTGGTGCTGACGTGGCGGCGCGACGGTGCGCGCGGCGTCATGCGTGGACTCATCGCGGCGGGCGTGACGGCGCTGCTGGTGCTGTCGCCCTTTGCGCTCACTACCGGCATCGACACTGTTTTGCGCCCCTATCTTGGCACAGTGGGGCAGTACCCATTCGTGACGATCAAAGCGCATAACCTGTGGTATTGGCTGCTCGCTTCGAGTCACAACCTCACAGGCGACTGGTTCACCATGCCATTCGATCACCAGACGCAAGCGGGCGTAGGGATTTATGTCGGCTTTCTTTCCGCCCGCATGATCGGTTTCATGCTGTTGGGCGTGGCTGTTTTAGTGATCAGCGTTCGTGCGTGGCGGCGACGCGATGCTGCTGATGAGTTTTTGCTGGCGGCGGCGCTGTATACCGCCTTCTTCATGCTCTCCACGCAAATGCAAGTGCGCTATCTGTATCCCGCGCTCGTGCTGCTGATCTTCGCGTGTGTCACCCGCCCACAGGTGATTCTCGTAGCAGCGCTCATGTCGGTGACCGTCGTTTACAACATATTGCTGTTGGCGTCGCACGATTTCCCGTTCTGGCAAAGTCTCTACGATGCGCTGTCACCTATTCCCGAATACATCTATGCACTTGTGAATGTCGTGCTGATGGGGGTTGTTTTTGCCCTTCTATGGCTGCGGCGACCTTTTACCCGAAACACGTGAGGAATGTACAATGAATCACCGTGTCAGCTACAAAGTCTACTATGAAGATACCGATAGTCTTGGTGTGGTGTATTACGCCAACTACCTGAAATATATAGAACGCGGGCGCACCGAATACATTGGAGAAATCACCGGGCGCGATATTCGCCTGTGGAATAAAGAAGGCTATAACTTTGTCGTCTATGCCATGAACATCAAGTTCAAGAAATCGGCTGAACTGGGTGACATGATCGATGTTGTGACCGTTTTCGAGCGTGCGTCCGCTTATCGCGGCATCTTCAAACAGCGTGTCGAGCGGGCAGGGGAACTGATCGTAGAAGCGGATGTCGAAATTGTGTGTCTGGATAAAGACCGCAAGATACGCGAATTCCCTGATCTTGCCAGCTTATAGTAAAGTGTCTAAAGACGGACGGAATAGTTTCCGTCCCTACGAAAATCCCCCTGTAGGGACGCGAACCATCGCGTCCGTCCTTTCGAGATTAGACTCTGTAGTTTATGAATCGCGCTCCAGTTGTTCCAGCGTCTTGATGTCCTGCTGCAAGTTGCGATAGCGCACGACCATCGAACCGATCAGCACCAGCAGGATCAGCGTAATTGCCGCCAACCCCAACAAGAGATAAGCCGTTGTCTCTGGCATCATTAATCCTCCAGCGCCCGCAACCGCATTTCCTGTACGCGCTGCGACAGGTTATCAAGCCGAATGCGCCACCACATCAACGTCAGCGGGACGAACACACTCCACACGACCATATTCACGCTCAAGGCGGTAGTCATGCTACTGGTGAGTCCGAAACCGCCTTGCGCGTTCTGCGGACTCGCGCCGATCACGGCAGGGTGAATCGTGTCAGGGCGAATACGAATGATCACCAGCGTGATCACCACCGTTGAAAACGCCAGAATGCCGTAGACCGATGCGAATCGGCGGCGCGTGTCGGGGTTTTCGATCCCGCTTCGCAGCATCAAATAGGCGGCGTAGGTCAGCACCATGATCGCCGCAGAAGTCAGACGGGGATCCCACGTCCACCACGTATTCCAGATCGGACGCGCCCAGATTGACCCCGTGACGAGGTTGATCACGCCCAACCCTAACCCCACTTCAACACCCGACAGCGCCAGCGCATCCCATTTGGGGTTGCTGGTACGCAAATACACGATCCCCGCGAATACCGTTGCGCCTAACGCGACGAACGCGCCCGCGAATGATGATACATGCACGTAGAAAATACGCTGAACGTTTCCCTGTTCGATGTCTGTCCCCGCGTAGAAAAGCGTGAAATATAAGCCGACGATCACTGCCAGCGGCGTAATAATCGTGAGCGTTCGCAGCAACCGCGTGCGCGTCGTTGTGTGCGTTTGGGGCTGTCCCTCAAGCGGCAAAGATCGTACCGCACTCATAGAGTATCTCCGTTGATAATCTCACAAAATCTGCAAAAATCTTAGCATATCTGCTAAAAATTACAACGATTTTCACTGTTTTTCTCCCCCTCTCCTTTTTCGTAGGGACGCGCAACGGCGCGTCCGCTTTTTCTCCCCTCTCCATTTGGAGAGGGGT
The DNA here is from genome assembly GCA_038214955.1 of Aggregatilineales bacterium. Taxonomy (GTDB): domain Bacteria; phylum Chloroflexota; class Anaerolineae; order Aggregatilineales; family Phototrophicaceae; genus Flexifilum. The sequence continues at coordinate 6,046 of JBBQRJ010000303.1, forward strand.
CGGGGGTGAGGTTGCTTTACTTACTCACCTTACGCAGGGTGTCAGTTTGACCCCCACCCCGCTCGCTGCGCTCGCCTCCCTCCCCCGAATTCGGGGGGGGGTCGGGGGGGGGGTCAGAAATAACGATCTGCGGAAGGTGAATTATCAAGTCTCTACAAAAACAATCAGGCGGAGTG
>JBBQRJ010000304.1:0-6154 GCA_038214955.1 Aggregatilineales bacterium
CGAAACGGCTTGGAACGTGCTTTCTCCCCGATGATGACGATTTCGCCATCATCTCCGGTGATCAGGTTGCGCTTCGGCTTATTGAGCATGGCGCGGCGCTGCACCAGCGGCACGATGAACATAAACGTCGTGCCAAGCACAATGGCAATCAGAAAAATCATTTCCGCAATGCCAATAACAAACATAACGACTCCTACTGAATTAACGTGGTGGCTTGCGCGATCAAATCCATGTTGGTTGACCAGTTGCCCGCGAGATCAACTGCCCACGCCGCGAATTCGACCCGCGTCCCACTTAATGCAGTATAGATCGCTTCGCGGTCAGTTGTCTCTAACCAGGGCTGCCACTCGCCGCCGCTCACCCGTACCCACACCACAAAACTCGAAATTCCGCTGTTATCGCTGGCGTCCCAACGCACGGTGAACGTCGTCGGGCTGAACTCTGGCAGACTCTCGACTACTGTGATCGGCGGCGTGGTATCCAGCGCGGGATCAGTGGTCGGGCGGGCGGTTGGCACAGGTGTCAGCGTAGGGAGTTCTACCACAGCCAGCATTCCCGGTGTTGATTCGAGCGGCGCACGCGGCGATCCGCCTTCCAACGAAACGAGCATTGTATCAGCGGGGATGCCGCTGTACGACTCGACGAGGATGAGAGGATAGCCCCCCAACACATTATCTGGCGTCGTCAGCCCAACCAGTTCGCCACGCTGTCCGTTATCTAATGCGACTCGATACACGCCATTCAGCGGCGTGATCGTCTGTTGGTCGCTGATTCCATACAGCATCCCGCCCGCCCCGCTTGCAGGGATCATCACGGCGGCGCGTTCGCTGCTGTCATTCCACATGACATAGACTCGTTCGCCTATGCCGTCAGTCGCCCGCTCGAATATCAGCACCGTTGCCGTGCCGTCCAACTCAATCGGCTCAAGCGCGACAAATGGGCGCGACCCGAACACCTGCGCCAGTCGATAAAACGCGCTGGCGGCGATTCGCGGCGTTCCCGGCTGTGGGTGCTGGCGGAAACACACGGAGTCCCGTGTATTGCGATACAAGCCATGTGCGTCACCCCAACACGCGCCGCTGGCGCAAATATCACCGTTGTTGGGCGGAAAGTCGGTGCCTACCGCTTGATTGCCGCAGTCGTCGTACAGTTGATGAAAGAACACCACATCCACACCCGCCGCCCATGCCAGCGTCGTATTCTGGATAACATACATCGCCTGTTCTAGCTGTGTACCACGCCAACGCCGTGATGGTGGGTCATTCGCCGTCCATGTGGGACCCGGATAATCATCCCATATAGGGACGCCGCTTTCGTTCAGCCAGATCGGGCGATCTAAACCCCGCCGCGCCAATTCGGTTTTCAGCAAGCCAATCAGGTCAACAGTACGGCGGGCGCTGCTGTAGCTGTGCATGGCAATTTGATCAAAATACCAGTTGTTCGCAATGCGCTGCGGGTCTTGCGCGATCACCGCGAGGACTTGCCACAACCAATGATGTGTATCGGGACGTGCGAACGACAGCCCGCCAAACATGACCGTCGCAAACGGGTCAACATAGTGAATCATGACATAGCTCACGCGCAGCAAACGCGCATAGTCGGCGGCTGTGCCGCTCCAGAACATGCTAAAATCAGGTTCATTCCAGATTTCCCACACCCGAATCCCGCTGTCGAGTTCCCACCCCGGCGACCTTGACAGCACACCGCCCGGTTTATAGCGCAATACCGCCTCATACACATACCGCGCCCACGGGTTGGCGGGATTTGGCACCTTGTTCATACCGGGATCGTCTGACCCGTCGCTGAAAATCGGCGCGTAGAGTCCACGCATCACATTTCCCTGTCGCGCATGTTCAGGAATGCCCATGAGGATGGCGTTGGTTTTCAAGCCGAAACGGACATCATCGGTGAAGACTCGATCTAGCGAATGCCAGTCGTAGACGCCCGGTTGACGCTCGACAAAATTCCAGTAAAACGGGTAGCGATTCCAGCCCGCGCCCAACAACAGCGCATTGCGATAACGGGTTTCGTCGCTCGGTTGCTCGGCAGAACTGATGAACGTGATCCCCAGATGCTGCGAACGAATGTATCCGATAATTTGTGCCTGAGAGATCGGCGCGAAAGAGATCATGAGGAACAACAAAGCAAGGACAAAGATCGGGCGCAATCGTTTCATATTTCGATGGTCTGCGAATCCAACAATGAGTCTATTTTAGTGTGATGTACAACAATTTGTCGTTAATTTTAGGCGACTAAATCACATGGTAGGGACGCACCAAGATAAGGACAACCTCACCCCCCGACCCCCTCTCCGAAAAGCGAGAGGGGGAGACAAGCAGACTCAGGGGTGAGGCTTGTTAGCCGGGAATGTAGGCATTAAATTGATCGCACAATGCCTGAGTGGTTGCACCGTAGACGTACAAAATCGTCTCGTTGTTGACCACGAATTGACCTGAACTGCTGCATGGTTGGACGGCTTGGGCGCTAAATTGAGACATGCCGCCAAGCGCACACGGTAGGAAGTTATTCGCCACACGGTTCTGGTTGATCATCGCCAAAGCGCCCACTGTTGGAAGCTGACCTTCCAGAATTTGCCCGATGTCCGCCTGTGTGTAAATCTTCGCGCCCACCGCGCCCACCTGTTGATAACACTGAATCATGCCGTCAATTTGCGCGATCAACGCCGCTGTAACCGGATTGCCTGTGATCAACGAGGCGCTGCCACCGACTGCCGAAATCGCATCGACAATGCTGTCTGCATCCGTCGCAGTATAACCGGGGATCGTCGGCAAGAACTGCTGTACCGCTGATGGATCGCTTGATGTATCGTCGGTGGTTGGCACAGCGCCCGCAATATCGCCCACGTTGAGGCTGCACGCCGACATGATGATAACGCCCACAAACAGCGTGAAAAATCTCAGCACCTTATTCACCGAGAAGCCCACGCCTATAGGCGTGGGGAGGAAAGACATAACTAAGCGTTGAAACATATGAACTCCTATGCTATACTCTGAGTGATGAAACTAACTGCGAAAGTGAAACTGCGACCCAGCACCGAACAAGCACTATACGTCGCAACGCTGCTTTGCCTGTGGACATATCGAAGAAGCGAACCGAAAGAGTCAAAGCCAATTCCTGTGTGTGAACTGCGGACACGCCGCCCATGCGGACGTGAACGCCGCGAAAAATATTGGTGCTTGGGCTACGGTCATTTAGCCTTTGGTGACGAGTGACTTGGGTCAAAATCCCGCCTCAGTTGCAAACCCCCGCCTTTAGGCGTCGGGTCTATGACTGGCATTTACCCCTTAACAAAGATCATATAGATAGTATAGCGTAATTTGAAAAGGCTCGTCCCCTTTCAAGTGGGGGGAAGATCAACCTCACCCCCAACCCCTCTCCAAATGGCGAGGGGAGTCATGACTCGGTGGGCGCGGGTGTTTCTTTTTTCGCATCCATGCGCCAGCTTTCAATGAAGATCAGGATCACGCCAAAGACAATGGCATGGTCGGCAATATTGCTCACATTAGAGACGACGCCGGGAATAATATAATGGATGAAGTCGATGACCGCGCCATGCTGAACGCGATCTACCGCGTTGCCCAGCGCCCCGCCGCAGACCAAGCCAATCGCGTAACGGGTCACGCGGGCATTGGCGGGAATACGCGGGTAAAAAACGATCATAGCGAATACGACCACCAGCGCGATTACGAAGAAAACATCGCCCGCTTGCGACAAGAATCCGAAGGCAGCGCCCGTATTTTCGCTCCGGGTGATCTGAAAGACAGACGCCAGCGCGGGAATCGGTTGGATTGACTCGCCCAACATCAGTTGAGTGGTGATGATCCGCTTCGTCACCTGATCAACCAGCAGCGTCAATGCAATAATCGTCGCCAGCAGCACCCATTTACGCACCATATTCACTCCATTTCGCCCTGTTCACGCGCCGATTGTATCACACACGTTGAAACAGGGACTCGCATGGTGCTACGCGAACACCATTTCCCCCTGCCGTTCCTCGATCAAACGGTGATAAATATCTACGACTTCATCCATCATGGCGGGCCAGGTTTGCGTTTCCGCAAAATGACGCGCTGCCCGTCCCATGTAGGTGATGTGTTCGCGGCTCACAGCAATCTTTCGCACGCCAGCGACCATGCCGTTAATGTCGTTCACATCAAACGTGTAGCCGGTCACGCCTTCTTCGACCACTTCACGCACGCCGCCCACCCGTGACGAGACGACGGGCAGCCCTGCCGCCATTGCTTCGACCACCACCAAGCCGAACGTTTCTAACGCCGAAGGGAACACAAAAATATCGGCGCTGGCGTAGGCTTGCGAGAGCGATTCGCCTTTCATGAAACCCATGAACTTCACAGGTAAGCCCGCAAAATGTGCCTCTAAATCGGCGCGGGCGGGACCATCCCCGACGACTGCCAGTCGAGTTCCCGGCACATTTTCTAACACGGCTTTGATCTGGTCAATTTGCTTTTCGGCAGACACACGCCCCACATACAACAGCAGCGTATCTTCGGGATGCCCGTCAGAAAGCTGATCGCGCATGGCGGCGCTTTTGAACTGCGGGTCAAAGCGTTGGGGGTCTACGCCTCTTTTCCATAAGCCGACCTCTTTGACACCGATCCGATACATATCATTCTGAATCAAGCGCGAGGGCGCAAGCGAATAATCCGCCGCGTTAAACACGACTTTCGTCATTAAGTCGGTGACAGGTTCAACAAAGCCCAGATTATAGTGATGGGCAATCCGCGCTACATCCAGATGAAACGATGCCAGCGTCGGGATATTTAATCGCTTCGCCATGAGCATTCCCGGAATCCCGATCAAAATGGGGTGAATGAAATGGGCGATGTCTGGCTCAAACTGCTTTAATTCCTGATACGTGGAAAGCGTCGGGGGACCAATCCGCAGTTCGGGATACATCGGGAAACGCACTCCCGGCACACCGATCACGCGGGAACTGTTATAACGATCAACTCCCATTTTGGGAGCGACCACCACCGTTTCAATGCCGCGTTTTTCCAGATGGTCGAGGAGCAAACATACCACCGTGACGATACCGTCAATCTTGGGTAGAAACGTTTCGGTAAATAGGGCTACGCGCATCTGACGCCTTCTCATCTTATTCCAGTGATCTAAACCCCGACCCTACAAGATCGTCACACGTGTTTAGGGTTCTTCTGTAAATTGCGGGTTAGAATAGGTAACATACGATTGCGCCTAACTCGGCGCAGTCGTATCATCGCATAATCCTGTAGAGTTTTCGTGGATACTTTATGACCTCAGACATCATCGTTAAACTGGATGACCGTGTGCGTTTGATGTCGGCGCTTCTGGCGACCACGCGCTACCCGGAACTTTCGCAGCAAAAGAAGCCTCACGGTACACACGCACACGCCCGCGCCACTAAAAAACTGCTCGTAGCGTACCAATCGCACGAGGCGGTTTCAACCCTGCAAACCCTGCTGGATCAACGTGCGCCGCTCGAAGCGATTTTCACGTTGGCGCTCGTGCTGCACCCGCAAGATTTCGCCATCGACAAGCCGCCGCGCTGGATGCCGCCCCGATGGAATGACCAACTGCGCGACTTTCAAGAATGCAGCAAACTGCCGCAGTGGTGGGGACACGAGGATACCGTGTGGAGCAAGGCGCTTGACGATTCGCAGCAGATGCTCGCAAACGTTAACCTCAAACCCTTTTTGGAACCGTTCGTGGGCGAAATCAAAGAACGACTGGTCTTTATTCCAAGCATTTTGTACCCGACGGATCAAGAATTATCACTTCGCTTAGGCGGCGACCTCGTAGCGATCATTCCGCCGCGCCTCGCATGGGGAGACAGCCCGCCGTGGCCCTTCGATGAAGACCCCGCGCACGTTTACCGCGCTGCGATCATGGCGTTTGGTCGCCTGATGATGAGCGCGTATCTTCGCGCCAACGCCGACAGGCTCACCGAAGTATCGCAGACGCCCCTCCCCGTCACCGATGCGATGAGAGCAGCGCATCCCACATGGGCAGACCAGTTCACGCAGTTGTTTGCGGCGGGCGCGGTGGCAATTTATCTGGAAGATCATGTTAGCCCGGCTGAGGCGCATTCGTTTGTCCTCATGGAAAAGAAGGTCAACGGCTTAGATGTGCTTCC
>JBBQRJ010000305.1:0-6124 GCA_038214955.1 Aggregatilineales bacterium
GCGATCAATATTTTAAGTCGTGCCGGATGGGACGCATCCGTGAACGGTAACGTAGTGCCTCTGCTGGTCGGGGTCAACCCGTCTCGTAAGCGCAAGCGTCGTTCAGAAGCTACGCGGCTTTAGCCGCTGTAGAGTGTCACATAGAATCAAAAAGGGCGGAGACATGATCTCCGCCCTTTGTTTTTTGCTAACCGCTCATCGCTAACGGCTTATGTTTAGACGCTTGGTGCTTCCAGTTCCTGTTCGCCTTCTTCTTCAACGGCTTCCAGTACCAGTTCGTCCTCACGGGCGGTCACACGGATCATGCTGGCAACCTTGAACTTACCCCCCAGAATGCCGTCGGACAATTCGTCCTCGACAGAGTTCTGGATCAAGCGGCGCAGCGGACGAGCGCCAAATTCGGGGTCGTAACCCTTTTCCGCCAGCCATTCGCGGGCTTCTTCGGTGATGTCCAGCGTAATCGCATGTTCGATCAAGCGTGTCTTGACCTTCGCCAGTTCGAGATCAACGATTTGCTTGATCTCGCCGCGGCTGAGGGCGCGGAACACAACGGTTGCATCCACACGATTCAGGAATTCGGGACGGAACATGCGGCGCAGTTGTTCGGTGACGTTCTTACGCATGTCCTCGTAATCCTGCTTGTCGTCAATGACTTCATTGCGCGGCAGATTGAAACCGAGCGTCGTACCCTTCTTGATCAAGTCCGCGCCGACATTGCTGGTCATAACGATAATCGCATTACGGAAATCGACGCGGCGACCACGCGCATCGGTCAGCGTACCTTCTTCCATGATTTGCAGCAGCATATTGAACGTTTCGGGGTGGGCTTTTTCGATTTCGTCAAACACCACGATGCTGTACGGACGGCGGCGAATCGCTTCCGTCAGTTGACCCGCATCCTCGTAGCCGACGTAACCGGGAGGCGCACCGACCAAACGTGCCACTGAATGGCGTTCCATGAATTCGCTCATATCCAGTTGGATCAATGCGTCTTCACTGCCAAACAGGAATTCTGCCAGCGACTTGGTGAGTTCTGTTTTACCAACGCCTGTGGGCCCAAGGAACATAAACGACCCGATGGGGCGACGCGGGTCTTTCAAACCAGCGCGGGCGCGGCGTACTGCCTTGCTGATCGCCACAATCGCTTCTTGCTGCCCGACAATGCGGGCGTGCAGCGATTCTTCCATCTGCATGAGGCGTTCGCTTTCCTCACCGGCAATACGCATGGTGGGGATGCCCGTCCACATAGAGACGACTTCGGCAATATCTTCTGCACCCAAACGCGGCTGATTAGTTTCTTCGTTCCAGTTGGACTTGAAACCACCAAGCGTTTCACGCAGGCTGTCACGCTGTGCGCGGAGGCGTTCGATTTCGTCTCCGAACGCGCCTTCTTCTTCGATCAGCTTCAGGTCGTCTTCGACATGGCTGAGTTCCTGTTCGGCACGGCGAACCTGTGCCGCTTCGGGACTCTTATACATGCGTAGACGTGCCGACGCTTCATCGATCAGGTCAATGGCTTTGTCGGGCAGGAAACGATCCGGGATATAACGGGCTGATAGATTCGCCGCGTTTTCAATCGCCTCGTCGGTGATCTCAACGTTGTGGTGATCCTGATATGCGCCTTTGATCCCTTGCAGAATTTCGATGGTTTCTTCGATAGTGGGTTCGTTCACGATGATCGGTTGGAAACGACGCTCCAGTGCCGCATCGCTTTCGATGTGCTTGCGATACTCGTCGAGCGTGGTTGCGCCGATGCATTGCAGTTCGCCGCGTGCCAGCGCCGGCTTAAGGATGTTGGCGGCATCAACGCTGCTGCCAGCCGACCCTGCGCCTACGAGCATATGGACTTCATCAATAAACAGAATGCTGTCTGACGATTTGAGTTCTTCAATCACGCGCTTGAGACGTTCCTCAAACTGACCGCGATACATGGTTCCGGCAACGAGCGACCCAACATCCAACTGAAGCACGCGCTTATTCAGCAGCGGCTTCGGCGTTTCGCCGTTGACGATGCGCTGCGCCAAGCCTTCGACAATCGCCGTTTTACCCACTCCCGGTTCACCGATGAGTGCCGGATTATTCTTGCGACGACGGCTGAGAACCTGAATCACACGTTCGATTTCTGTCTCTCGCCCTACCACTGGGTCGAGCTTGCCTTCCTGTGCCAACGCGGTCAGGTCGGTTGCAAGCTGGTCGACCAGCGGCGTCTTGCCGCTTTGCCGCTCAGGACGCCGCGGTTGTCGGGGTTCTTCTGGGTTGGGCTGATTGGATTGCACAGGACTCTCCTGTAATACGCGGCGCGTTTGCCGACGCACCTCTTCCGGGCTAACGCCCAGACGCTTCAGAATATCTATCGCTACACCTTCGGTCAGACGAACTAACCCAAGGAGTAGGTGTTCAGTCCCAATGTAGTGATGCCCCATGCGGCGTGCTTCATCAACCGCGAGTTCAAGGACGCGCTTTGTCCCCGGCGATAATTCCGGCTGGACAGTTGTCGTGCGCGTAGTGGCGCGGGTCATACGCTCCACCAGTTCTTCGACGCGCCGCTGCTCTAAACCTAACTCACGCAAAACGCGCCCAGCAACGCCGCCTTCTTCGCGGATCAAACCGAGCAGGAGATGTTCGGTTCCGATGTAGTTATGCTGGAGCCGTTCGGCTTCTTCTTGAGCCAAGCTGAGTACGCGCCGCGCTCGCTGGGTAAAGCGTTCCATTTTGTTCGGCACGGTTCTTCTACCTCCGTTGCCCGTAGAGGATAAATCTCTCCGGCGCTGTCTAACCTAAGAACGGCAAAATTGCCAGCCCCCTCAACCGATTTCTCTATAGTATACCATAGACCGTTAGAGAAAAATAAACGCGAAGACGCCGCGTAATGAAAGTTCGCTTAAAATACGCGGCGTGAGGGGTGATGCTAGATTACAGCATCGGTTATAATATTGTAATGTAGCGAGACTAGCTTTCTTCACCGAACGAAGACGCCCAGTCCTGATCAAGATATTCAGCCGAATTGACACGCTTCAAACTCAACCCCAAGCGGCGATTCTTGACATCAATCTTCACCACACGCAGAGTCAGCTTGTCGTTTTCGTTGACGACTTCACGCGGGTGATTCACGCGCTTGTCCGACAATTCGGAAATATGGATCAAGCCTTCAATTTCTGGCACATCGACCAACTGAGCGAACGCGCCGAACTTGGTCAGCTTGGTGACTGTTCCCTGTACCAGTTGACCGACTTCATAACGAGTCGCTACGGTATCCCAGGGGTCAGACGCCTGACGCTTCATGCTCAAGCCGATGCGTTTGTTGTCTTTGTCAATGCTAATGACTTCTACGCGGACTTCCTGCCCTACTTGCAGCAGTTCACGCGGGTGAGTCACATGCTGCCATGAAAGTTCGGTCAAATGTACCAAGCCTTCAGCGCCGCCTACGTCCACAAATGCGCCAAAATCTTCGAGGCTGACGACACGTCCGGTACGGACTTCGCCAACATTCAACTGACCGATCAGGTTTTCTTTGCGCTTTTCGCGGCTTTCGCGGGACGCTGAACGTTCGGACAGGATCAAGCGGTTACGTCCGCGATCCACTTCCATCACCTTGACCAGAATGGGTTCATTGACCATCTGGCTCCAGCGTTCTTCTGGCGTTTGGTCGCCCAACTGACGGCGTCGATCCGCGCTCATTTGGCTTTGGGGGACGAACCCGCGCAGCCGTCCGAAACGCACGATCAGACCACCTTTGTTGTATCCGGCGATCCGCGTTTCATAAACTTCTTGGCTCTGGCGGAATTCTTCTGCACGCTGCCAATCCATTTCTTCTGCGGCGCGGTTGAGCGATAAAATGACATGCCCTTCGCGTCCTTGAGGATTGACCACATACACGTTGATCTTTTCACCCACGCGCAGCGATTCAAGCGTTCGCTTGTTCAGACGTTCCAGTTCGTCGGCAAGGATTACGCCATCGTTTGGCATCCCAACATCAACGAGAATCTGTGTCGGAGAAGTCGTTTTAATCACCCCTTCGACAAGATCGCCTCGTTTTAATCGACTTGATCCTACAGTAGGGGTAGAAGCCTCGTCCGATGGAACGTCGCTCGTGTCGGCAGCAGGGACATCAACATCATAGATGATGACCTCTGATGCATCTGGCACATGAGATTCAATTGCAAATTCTTCTGACGCAGCAGGCACATCAGAGTCGCTTGCAACTTCTTCTAATGCAGCAGACACGGCGATTTCCTCAACCGGAGTCGTTGCTTCTGGATTATTCGACTGTGATGGCTGATCTTCCGAAGCCCCCGACTGCACTTCTTCGGTATTATCCAGCCCTGACTGATTCAACGACATGTCGTCTTGCTCTCCGCAGGTAAGTGGGTACGCAGAGGATTATACAATATTGCGTAAGGAAATCAAAAAGTTGCTTAATTTGTTCGTCATATTGCAATCCATGAGAAGTGTTTTGAGGGGCGCGAAAGGAGATTTACGGGTTACAATCGTGGAAAACAACGACGTTTCAAGCAAGGGGTAGTCATGATTACCATGCCTTATCTTTTCCAAATTGGCGCGATTCGCGGGCAAATTCTCGCAGATGGACACGATGTTCTCACGCTTGAACGTGTGGCGCGTATGTTTCCCGATCATGCGGATCAAATTCAGGCGGCATCAGGCAAGTCACTTGGCACGATGAGTCGCAACATTCTGCTGCTTGATGTAGGAGACGAACGCATTTTGATCGACAGCGGCGAGGGTAACATGGTTCCAGAATCGCCGGGGACGCTGTTTGCTTCTCTCGCAATTTACGAGATTGACCTAGACTCGATTGACACGGTGATCATCACCCATTTCCATTTAGATCACATTGGCGGCTTGTTGGACGGTCACGGCAAACCTACTTTTCCGAATGCGCGTCTGGTGGCGTCCAAAGCCGAGTTTGATCACTGGATGAACGAAAATTTTCTGGCGACGATGGAAGCATTTCGCGCTAACTTGCTGCGCCAAACCTTCGACGCTTATGCGCGAGTGGATTTGATCGCGGGGGAAGTCGAAGTCGCGCCGGGGGTGACTCTGCTGCCCGCTTACGGACATACACCGGGACATTCCGCCGTGTTGATCGAGTCGGAAGGCTCACGACTGCTGCACATCGTAGATGCCATGCACCTGCCCGCGCAGATCAATTTGCCCGACGCCCGCCCAAAATACGATTCGCAGCCTGAAATCGCTGTCGCTACCCGCCGCGCCTTGATAAATCGCGCCGAATCAGAGAATTTGCAACTGCTGGTCTACCATTTCGCATTTCCGGCCTTGGGACACATTCGCCGTGACGGGGATCGGCGCGTGTGGGATGCAGTATAGTCTCTTTGAGAGGATGGTGGCATGAACCTAATACTTAGACCTAAACCAACACTAACAGAGTTCATTGCAACTTGCACTCCGTTAACGATAATCGACTCACTAGAAAACGACTATCAACAGCGGGTTGCAACCATTGCAGACTCACTGCTAGCTTATACAGCTATATCCGACCCAATTCAAAATCTTGCACGCTTTCTTCAGACGGATCCAGCTTTTCTTGGAATCGTACTCGCCCTAACAAATCTCTCGCAAGAGAAATTTCTTCGCATTTTGAGTGCTGAAAGATTTGCTCTTAATGATTATGCCTCAGAATGGGGAACGAATAAAATTTTTCGGAAGTTGAAAAATGAAGCAGGCTTTGCGGAAAGAATTGCAAAACTATTCATTGAAGGCAATCACAGCCCACTGCTTGAAGAACACGTCGCTTCATTCTATTTGGATCAACTATCGCTACCGTCAAATTGGGCAAATGTTATTCGAGATCGTAGCCTTGTTCAAGGCGTTATTCGACGCAAATTGACAGGTGAATACAATGATAGAAAAGGGGATGCGATTGAGACAATCATTCGTCAAAAATTAGATGTTATCACAGCCCAATATGGGGTACCTCATACAAAAGGACAGGTATCGTTAGTAGGCGGCAAAGAAGTTGATCACGCATTACCCTCTCTCGAAAACCCCTATGTTATGATCATGACTTCCTATATGGAAACGACTTCAAGCAACCAAACAGAGCGTGCCAATGTACAAAGGGAAATGTTTCTCCAAGTTCAAGCGT
>JBBQRJ010000306.1:0-6104 GCA_038214955.1 Aggregatilineales bacterium
TATGGGGTGCGGGGCAAGCGCAGACACCGCAACTGCTGACGATCCAGAACCCGGCGGTGAAACTTGCAGGGGCGGCACAACCAATCATCAAACATTATCTTCTACCAGCTGCTATGCTGGTGGAAAAAGCGGAAGGGATAAACTGATGCTGACGCAACTGCGGTTGAAGAACTGGCGCAGTATTAAGAAAGCGACGATTGATTTTACGCCGATCACGGTGCTGATCGGGGCGAATTCGTCAGGGAAAACAAACATTATCGATGCACTATATTTTTTGCGGGAAAGCTGCGAAGAAGGCGTGCTACAAGCCGTTCAAAATCGGCAGGGTAATGAAAAGATTCATTTTCTCGATACTCCGCCCACTGAGGCAATTGAGATTGAATTCAGCTTTCAGAGTCAAAGCTCTGGGATATTGACTTATACCCTAGCTGTTCAATTCGACCCAGCGCAGCCCGATTTTCCGTACCCTACTGTGACTGAACTATTGAAAGATGATTCTGATATTGTTTGGTTACAAGTTGATGCAAGGGGTGTCACGATTCGCTCCAAGCATAATGAACCTTTAATTTCTATAGCCGAACCGCCTTTTGGATGGGAACAAACAATTCTAGCATCATTTGGCAATGTGCCGATTTACCCGCAAATTTACGAAACATATCAGTATATAACCCAGCGTTGGCAGATGCTCGACGAAAATTTTATGCCCCCATTAAGCGCTCCAATGTCAGAAACGGGCGACATCTATGTGATTGATCGCTGCGCCGATAACCTACCCTTCATGCTTGATTTTATGTTTAAGGTCAATGGCGACTTGCATCAACGGATGCAGGATGATTTGGGTTGGATGTTGGGACACATCGATACCATTGAAACAATTGCCAATGAACGTGAGATCAGAATTGCGCTTAGGGAGAAATCGCATCCTGATAGGGAAGCACCGACAGTTTCAGCCGGATCAACGCGAGTTCTCGCCGTACTCGGGGCATACTACGCTTTAGAACTTAAAAAACGGGCAGAGGCTCCCGCACTTCTTGTAATCGAAGAACCAGATACGGCGCTGAATCCCGGCTTGCTGAGAAAGTTTGTCGAGCAAATCCGCAATTACGTAGAAGGGGAACATCCACGTCAGTTCATTTTCACGACGCATAACCCCTCATTCTTAAACTATTTTGAGCCAGAGGAAGTGCGCGTTGTGGGACGGGATGAACAGGGCTTTACAACTGTGACGGGCATTCCCGATCACATTCGGGAGATTTGGCTTGATGAGTATGGTCTGGGCGAAGTGTGGTTTACCAATTCATTCGGGGGGCTGCCTGAATGAGTGGGGTGATCTGGCTGATTGTTGAGGACGAAACCGACGGCGAAACAGTCAAGGTTATTTTGAGGAAGCGCGGCTATCCAGTGCGGGTGAAAGTGCTGCCGCCCACAGGTGGAGCGGGCGGGATTAGCCGCCTGTTGAAACAGCTTGGGCAATTGATCGAGGTTGCAAAACAGCGCAAACAACAGATGGATTGCATCGCTGTACTGCACGACTGGGACAGTCAGCGCCAGCAAGACCGCGCCGTCTATGAGCAAATCCTACAGATTTGCGCGGCGCAAGGCGTCAAGCACGTTTTCGCACGGGATGAGATTGAGTCGTGGATGTTGGCAGATTCTGGTTTGTGTGCATGGCTTGACCTTACGCCTAAGAACTGGGATGAACAGCCGAAGCCAAAGGATACACTGAACAGTCTGCTGCAAGCCAAGAAGAAGATGAAATATCAGGGCGCGCACCGAGCGAAAGTCATCGCTCAACTTCAGGGAGATGGTGATCGTTACAGCCCCTCCCTGCGTAATGCGCTCGCACATCTGGACAATGCCCCTTGTACCCAAATGGACAACGAATGACCACTGACAAGCGTTTGATTGAAGAATACATCCCGATTAAGGCGATTAGCGCGGAAGCCAGCCGCGAAAAAAGCATCCGGCATGGACACATTAGCACGCTGCATTTGTGGTGGGCGCGTAGACCGCTCGTTGCCAGCCGTGCCGCTGTGTTCGCGGCGCTAATCCCCGCCGATGCACAGCCGCAGTTGATTGACCCGCAGAGCCGCGAGAACGCGCCCTACACGATCAACAAGTTCATGATTGACCTGTGCAAATGGGAAGTGCGCCCCGAAGTGCTGGAAGAAGCGCGGCGCTTGATCCGCGAGTCGTACCCGGATAACCCGCCTAAAGTGCTGGATATGTTCGCGGGCGGTGGCTCGATTCCGTTAGAGGCGCTGCGACTGGGTTGTGAAGCCTACGCGCTGGATTTGAACCCGGTGGCGCACATTATTGAACTGGCGACGCTGGTTTATCCGCAGAAGTACGGCGCAAAGCTGGCGGATGATGTGCGGACATGGGGCGAATGGGTGTTAGAGCGCGTCCGCGCCGAAGTGGGCGATTTGTACCCGCTGATCCGTGACCCGGAGATTGCCCCGCAGAACGACAGCCTCACCCCCAACCCCTCTCCCGCAGGAGAGGGGAGACGAGCGAAGCAGATGCGAATGTTCCAAGAGGCGGAACAACTGGAAATGGATTTACCCGACGCGGCAGAGGGTGACGACGATGATCCGCTAGATGGCACGTCTGCCGATGTGCCGTTTGGCTATGTGCAGCCTGTCGCTTACCTGTGGACGCGCACCGTGACCTGTCCGAACCCCGTCTGTCGGGCGGTGGTGCCGCTGGTACGGCAAACGTGGATGAAAAAGAAGAAGGGTGACAACGTGGCGCTGGCGATGCTGCCTCATCCGACTGAAAACCGCATGGCGTTTTACGTGCGAAAGGCGCGTGACCCCGAAGACTTTGGCTTTGACCCGGCGGCGTTCAGTGAGCGCGGGAACAGCGTATGCGGGCGCTGTGGTTCGACAGTGGACAGCCGCTACATTAAGCTGGAAGGCAAGGCGGGGCGCATAGGGGCGCAGATGATGGCGGCGGTGTGCGTTCATTCTCACCCACGCAGCAAGTTGTATTTGTCGCCGGATGAACACAATTTGCCTGTACCGAATGATGAGGCGATTCGCGCACGGATTGAGGCGCTGACCGCCGAGACAGGGATCACGCCGCCAGATGAAGAAATCGAGACTAATCCACGTTCAATGGATAATGAGCAGTATGGTGTTACACACTGGTCAAGCCTTTTTACCTCTCGTCAGCTCTATATGCTGCTCAATTTTGCACTGTATATACGCGATTCGTTCTCAATTATGTGTCGTCAAGGTTTAGATGACGAATATGCGAAAGCAATATGCACCTATTTGGCTTTTGCTTTGGACAAGGCAACAGATCGCAATTCAACACTTTGTAACTGGGACTTATCTTCTGCAAACGGACGTTTAGGGCATACTTTCACTCGACAATCTCTACCAATGAACTGGGATTTTGCTGAGGCTAATCCGTTCTCTGGGGCAGGTGGGGACTTGGAATTGGCAATAAAAGGCGTTTACCGTGTTATTCCACATGCTGTATTTGGAAAACCTGCGAATGTTCAGAGAGGTAGTGCAACGAAACAACCATTTTTAGATGAGGTATTCGATATTGTTGTTACAGACCCGCCATATTACGACAATGTATCGTATTCAAATTTGTCTGATTACTTCTACGTATGGTTAAAGCGTTCAATTGGAGCTCATTTCCCTGAGCATTTTTCGAATGAATTAACGCCGAAGAAAAATGAAGCAATAGTCGCACTTTACCGTCATGATGGGGTTCGAGATCAAGCGCGTGTCTATTATGAAAGTATGATGTTCAGTGCATTTCAAGAGGCTCATCGCATTCTCAAACCAGAGGGTCTTATTACGACTGTATATGCACACAAGACGACAGCGGGATGGTCGACTCTGATCGATGCTATGAGAACTTCTGGTTTTGCAATAACAGAGGCTTGGCCGCTAGACACAGAGTTAAAGAGTCGCTCTGTAGCTATGAACACAGCGGCATTAGCATCATCGTTCTTTCTCGTTGCACGTAAGCGAGAGGACACTATAACAATTGGTGATTACGCCAATGATGTGCAGCCCGACATGGCGCGGATTGTGGCGGAGCGTGTCAAATTCTTCTTGGAGATGGGGATCACGGGGGCGGATTTGAACATCGCGGCGGTAGGGGCGGGACTCGCGCCGTACACGCGCTATGCCCGCGTCGAACTGCCGAACGGGGATGAGCTGGGGGCGGCGGCGTATCTCGATGAGGTGCAGGGCGAAGTCGTGCGCGTGCTGCTCGGTGAAGCGGTCAAAGCGGATAAGGCGACTCAGTTTTACATCATGGGGCGCGGCTACTACGGCGAAGCGTGGGTCGATTTTGATGAGGTCAACACACTGGCGCGGGCAACGGGCATCGAACTGGATACAGGCGCGGTGTCGCTGGTGCGCGGGCGGTCAGGCTTGGTCGAAAAGAAGGGGAGTAAGGTTCGTCTGCGCGATTACCGCGAACGGGGCGAAGATGAACGACTCGGCTTGCCATCAGCGGAACGCCCGAAAGCCCCGCTCATCGACGTGCTGCATCGGCTGTTGTGGCTGGCGGAAAACGACAACAGCGGCATCAGCGATTTGCTGGCGGAATCAATGCCGGATAAATATCTGCTGCGCCTATCCGCGCAAACGCTGGCGGGGCGGGCGCTCGCTGCCGAACCGACTCCCGGCGCAGTACGGGATGAGCGCACACCCGAACAGCGGGCAATTGATTCGCTGCTGGCGTCATGGCGGCGCGTGGTCGATGAAGGACGGTTGGTGTAACCGATTGAGGAGAGTTTTTGATGTCCATTCTTGAACGCATTGCACGGGTCTTTTTCGGACTGCTGTCGTTTCTCGCTTTTCTCGCTGGATTGTACTTTCTGGGACGCGCCACCGTCGATTTACAGACGATGATGTCTGGAGGCGGGCTGAGGATCGCCATCACTGAGTCTGCTGTGCTTGGGGTTGGTTGGCTGTTGGTGGGCATCTTCATCCAAATGCTGCTGGCAAACGCATCTATGAACGGCATGATCGCCAGTTCAGTCACGATTCGCGCCATGCTTGCACGGATTGGGAAACTGCTTCAATGATGACCGATTCCGAAGATGCTCTGCTGTTTGAAGTCCTGACGCCACTAGGTTTTAAGGTACACTGTTATTAGAATTACTAGGAGCGCAAAGTGGTTGCGGATGAATCGGTATGGAAAAGTTAAGGATACGTTTTGATCCAGCGAATAACACGTTGATCGTCTGGTTCGATGATCCGCAGCAGATGACTTATTTGTCGCCCATTGAGGAAGAGTCAGCGGGCGATTTGCATCTCATCAAGAATGACGCCGGACAGGTAATCGGCTTTGAGTGTCAATTTTATGGACTTCCCGCCGGGTCACTGACTGTTGAAATGGAAACTGCGCCAATTGTACGGGATCGGGCGCGAACGTAAGCCGTTAAGCGCACGAGAGGAATCAAATCAATGGATTACAACGCGAAAGTACGCGAAGCGCGGCTGCTGATTGATCGCGGACAGTACACGACGGCGGTGCTGGTGTTAGGCAATATTCTCGAAAATATTTATGTGGATTTTTACGCCGAAGTTCTCAGGCGGCTGCCAGAGGGTCAGCGTCAACTGCTGATTCAGCGCGAACTGGATTTCGTACAGTCGGGGGATCGCTCGGCGCGTGAAAAGGGATTTGGCGGATTGTCGCTTGGCGGCAAAGGGCGATTCTTTCACGAAAATGATCTGATCGTCGGGGCAGAACGGGTGTTTGGCACAACATTCCCACACTTCAAAGCATTTGACCCGCGTTTGTTCCGCGATATTCGCAATGAAGCGACGCATGGGCGCGATGATACGATTGTCGATGAGGACGAGGCGAACCTGTTCTACTCACAAATGCGCGTGCTGCTGCTCGAAGTCGGCTTAATCCAGAAGGCAGAGCCGAAAGTCGAAGCGGTGGCGACGGGCGGTCTGCGCTCGTGGAAAGAGAACGGCGTCATCCCGCATGATGACATCCTCAGCGGGAATTTGCAGATGGATACTTACGCCGCCAATCTGTGGGGCGTAGCGCGGGGGGATGCGAATACTCCGGCTGTGTATCGGGAAGCGGATCAGTTTTTCCGGCAAACGTACCTC
>JBBQRJ010000307.1:0-6102 GCA_038214955.1 Aggregatilineales bacterium
CTCTCCTGTCGTTTGTGGGGAAAATCGGCGTTCTATCAGGTTTCCGCCGGCATTGGTTTCCGAGATCAGCTTCAGGATAGCCAGATTTACTTAGTGGGCGATCCTGATTATGCCCGCAAGCAGTTACTTCTGCACGCTACGCAGCAGTTCATAGAGGGCGATGTGCTGCACTGGTGGTTTTCCATTCGCGGCGGCGGTCCTCGGACAAACTGCTCGGACGATTTGCTGTGGCTGCCATTCATTCTGGACTCGTATCTTAAAGAAACAGTCGATTACGCCATCCTCGATGAGATAATTCCGTATCTCAACGCACCCGCCGAATCGCTCTACGATCACTGCAAACGAGCCATCGAACGCTCATTCTCACGCTTTTCGCCGCGTGGCGTCCCCCTGATGGGCGATCACGACTGGAACGATGGCTTAAGCGCCGTCGGCACACTCCTCAAAGGTGAGAGTTTTTGGGTAGCCGAGTTTCTCTACATGATTCTTGGCAGTTTTAGCCCTGTGGCGCGGCGGCGCGGTGATGCGCGATTTGCTCAACGCTGTGAAACTGTGCGCGAGAGCCTGAAAACTGCACTCAATCAGCATGGTTGGGATGGCAACTGGTATTTGCAAGCCACCACTGATGACGGACTGCTGCTCGGTTCGCACGAGAATGAAGAAGGCAAAATCTTCCTGATGCCCAACATCTGGGCGGTGATCAGCGACACGGCAGAACAAGATCGCGCTAAAACCGCAATGGCATCGGTGACGCAGTATCTACTCAAAGACTACGGCACTCTGCTCAACTTCCCGGCTTTCACCCACCCTCGCCCCGATATTGGCTACGTCACCCGTTATGCGCCGGGGCTGCGTGAAAATGGCGGCGTTTACACCCATGCCGCTACATGGTCAGTGTGGGCATATGCGCTGGCGGGTCAGCCCGAACTGGCTTACGCCGCCTATAGTCGCATCTGCCCGCCGAATCGCAGCGCCGATATAGACACCTACAAGTCAGAACCCTACGTCACACCCGGCAACATCGACGGACCGCTGTCAGAATACTACGGACGCGGCGGTTGGACGTGGTACACAGGATCGGCGCAGTGGTTACACCGCGTCGCCACACACTGGATTCTGGGAGTTCGCCCGCAAGAGGACGGACTGCTCATCGAGCCATCTATTCCGGCACACTGGGACGGTTTCAAGGTCACGCGCAAATTTCGCGGCACGGTGTACGAAATCGAGGTCGAAAATCCCCAGCACGTCAACAGCGGGGTTCGCTCTGTCATGGTTGACGGGCAGCCTCATAACAGTAATCTGCTCCCGGTTTTTGCAGACGGTAAAACACACCAAGTTAAGATGATCATGGGAAAATAACCCGGAAAGGAACTATCGAGGACAAACAAGTGGTAGAATCGTCTCATCTATGTCGCTGTTATACTATCGTTAATTAAATCGAAAAGAGATAAACAAATGAAACCCTTAACGAAATTCGCAACTATCGCCTTCCTGCTCACGCTCATCCTCAGCCTAACGTTGTCTGCTGTTAGCGCCCAAGCGGTTACCCTTCGCTATGCCAACTGGAATCTTGGTACGGAAGAAGAAAACAACCTACAGCGCCAATTGGTTGCCGCTTATATGGAAGCGAACCCCGATGTCACGATTGAATTTGTGGATATGTCTGGTGATGGAGGCTGGGACGAAAAACTGACCAATCTCGCCGCCAGAGGCGAACTGCCAGATGTTTTCATGGCAAACAATACGCCCTATTATGTCCAGAACGGCTGGGCGGCTGACCTGACCGCGATGGTTGCGGACGACGCCGACTGGGGAAACGTGCCTCAAGTGTTGAAAGACGCCGTGACTCACACCGATACCGTGCTGGGACTCCCCGCCGCGCAGTTCATCATGGGCTATTTCATCAACCAAGACCTGTTTGAGGCTGCTAACCTAGATGCGCCTGTATATGGGGTTGCGGTGGATGACTTCTTTGCTGCCACGTCTGCTCTGACCGACGTACAGCAAGGCGTTCTCGGCTTGCACGAAATGGGACCCATCCTCGGCTGGTACGCCAGCACACAAGATGAAAATCTGGCGTGGTTCAGTTTCGATGGCACGCACATGAATTACAATTCCGACGCTTTTAGAGCTGCTGTTGATACGGCTCTGGAGATGCGCCCAGACACATGGCAGGGTCTCTCGGACGACCAGAAAACCGCATTTACATCGGTTGGTCCCTGGGAATTGTTTGTGAATCAGGAATCCGGTGCGGTGTGGGAGGGCGGTTGGGCAGTCCCTAACTTCGCTCAGAATGCCACATTCAATTGGGACTTCGTTGGTATTCCCGGTGGTAATCAGGCAATTGTGACGGATATTCTTGTCGTCTCCTCGACAACGACTGATCTGGAAGCAGCCTATGACTTCGCCCGATGGATGAGTTTCTCCAGCGAAGGATACGCCAGTGAAGCCGCATTTGCCGCTGACGCCGCAGGTGTGCCAAGCAGAATGCCGGTTTCTGTCAGCACAGAGAGCATTGACCTATACCTGTCCTTAGTGGGCGATAGACCCGGTCTCCGTCAGGCGCTCGAAAATCTGGATAACAGCCTCGTCGAATCGCTGGCGAAGATTGTTCCCGGCTACATCAATGCCCGTTGGGAAGGTCGCCCCGGTATTGACATTGGTGAGAACCTTGATGTGAATCTCGGCTACATCTTCGATAATATCGCGGCTGGAACCTTCAAGTACGAGGACTACTCCGCGCCATTGGAAGAGTTTGCCAACAACATCCTAGACGAAGCTAACGCCGAACTGCCTGAATAGTTTATAAGCCAGAGGGGAACGTGATGCAATCGCACCGTTCCCCTTTTTGTAGCACGATATTATCTAATTTAACTTTTTAATACGGCAATCGAGGGTCGTTCAGAAGCAAGGATTTACCGACTTCTACGAGTGCTTCTCGATAACCGCAACTATTTGTTAACGATATTGTGCTTTCGTCCGCGAGATAAATCTCAGAAGCGAGTGGAGATTTGGCGATGCGCTCGAAACGAAAAGATTTTTTCAGGGTGGCATTGCCGCTTTTATTTGTTGTCATGGCGGCTCTGCTTCTGGTGAGTGCGCCTTTGCTTGTCAATGGGCAAACGACCTCTGCGGAGAACTGTCCTTCCCTGCCCAGCACCGAATCACCCGGACAGCCACCCGCCCAATATGCCGGAGCAAGCGCAGACGACTCCTCCCCTACCGTCATCGAAATTCCCGCTGAATCGTTTGCGTTGCCGATTGCCCAAGACGAAGTAGCACGCCAATATGCCAAAACGAGCGTCTTGCTTCAACAGGGAGACATGGTTCAATTCGATGTCATTATTCCCACTGAGGGCGATTTCACTTTCGCATTCGACAGCGCCACACCAGCGGAGTCGGGCAGCCCCGAAGGGCAGATGCGTGTGGATAACACGTTTCCCAACGGTGAGTTAGAACGATTTGTTTTTCCGATTTATTACCGCAATGGCGATAACACTTTTCCCAAAGACCGCTACGGCAACGATGCGTTGATTAGCCAAATACGCGATGTGCGCTGGACAACAGCAGCGGCGCGAGATGTGAATTTCAGCCAGCCTTATCCGCTTCGGGTGAGACTCTCTGCGGGAGAACACCGATTCGAGTTCACCCTAACTGAAGGATCAATGTACCTCGGCAGTATCTACCTCGAAGCGTTCTCACCCTATCCCGACTATGCCGATTATCTGGCGTCTAACCCCTCAACGGATTCATCCGACTTTTTGCTCACCCTTGAAGCTGAAATGCCTTCTTATAAGAACGATACGTCGGTGCGACCTGCAAGCAGTCGTAACCTCACGGTGACACCCTATGACACCTACTGCCTCCTGTTGAATACTATGGGAGGCGAAGGTTGGCTCAAGAGCGGCAGCACCGTGTACTATGAGTTTGAAGTCCCGCAAGAGGGTTTGTATGCGATAAGTTTCCGCGCTCTGCAAAATACCCGCAGCAACTTTACCGTTTTCCGCCGCATCGAGGTCAATGGTGAAGTGCCATTCGAGCAGTTCAACGCTGTCCCCTTCCCCTATTCGGCTGATTGGATCGATGTCCATTTAGGCGGAGAGACACCTTACAGGGTTTTCCTGCATCAAGGCGTGAACGTGCTTGGCGTCGAAGCGACCAATGCGCCCTACCTAGCCGCCATCGAGACGATTCAAGAAAGTCTCCTCGACATCAACGCCCTCGCGCTGGAAATCCGGCGACTGACTGGCAACCAGCGTGACGTTTTTAGGGAATGGGTCATTTCTGAGTACATCCCCGATATTCAAGATCGCTTGAACACCATTGCCCAAAACTTGATTGACGACAAAGATACACTGTTGTCTATCGACCAGAGCAGCGCATCTCCAGAGATTCTCACCTACCAGATGGCGATTGATAACATCCTGTTCCTCGCCGCCGACCCCGATCAAATTCCGATTTATATGAGCCGCTTCTCAGAAGGCACTGGCTCGGCGGCGCAATTACTCGGTTCGCTCCTGCCGCTGCTGCAAAATCAACCGCTGGCTCTGGATAAAATATACATTCACTCCCCCGAACGTATTCCTGAAACTGCCGCCGTGCCGATCACAACCTCCATAGTTGAGGACTTCAAACGCTTTGTGTACTCCTTCCAACCAGACCCTTATCAATCTCTCGGCGCGGGCGATGATGAGTTAGAGGTATGGGTCAACCGTCCGCGACAGTATGTGAACCTGTTGCAGTTGATGGCAGACTCCTCTTTCACACCGCAAACAGGAATCCGTGTCAGATTCTCCATCATGCCCGACGAGTCAAAATTGGTGCTGGCAAATGCCGCTGATATTCAGCCAGACGTGGCGCTGGGTGTCAGCACGGACAAACCCTATGAACTTGCCATTCGCAATGCCCTGTACGATTTGCGTACCTTCCCAGATTTCGATTCTTTCATTAGCATTTATTCACCCGGTTCACTGCTGGGTTACATTATCAACGATTCAGTTTACGCCCTTCCAGAGACGCAGGATTTCTGGGTGACGTATTACCGCGAAGACATCCTCAATTCACTAGAACTTCCAGTGCCGCATACGTGGGATGAGGTTGTCGAGATTCTGCCAGAATTGCAGCGCTACGGCATGAATTACAACACCCCGCTTTCGAGCGGCACCGGACAGAGAGGCTATCTGTTCACTGCCCCGTACCTGTTCAACTATGGCGCCGAACTCTACAGCGACAGTGGTTTTGCCACCGGATTGCAAAGCGATGAGGCAGTCGCTGCCATCCGGTTCATGGGGGATAGTTTCACTATTTACGGGATGCCGCTGACCACCGTGAGTTTCTATCAGGATTTCCGCTACGGTACGCTGCCCATCGGCGTTTCCAATTCAGAGACGTATATCAAACTGATGACCGCCGCGCCGGAGATTGGCGGACTATGGGATATTGACCTGTACCCGGCGACAGTTTTGCCCGATGGCACGCAAAACCGCTATACCACGGGTTCGGCGCAGACCAGCATCATGTTCGGAAATACCGATCAGCCGGAAGAAGGTTGGCAATTCTTGACATGGTGGATGTCCACCGAGACGCAATCTGAATTTCAAGAACAGTTAATTTTGAACTATGGCAGGGAATATCTGTGGTTTTCCGCCAACCTAGAGGCGTTCAGTCAGTTGGACATCCCCGAAGAACACAGAGATGTCATCTTGGAACAGTGGCAATGGCTGCAAGAGCCTGTGCGACTGCCGGGCAGTTACATGCAAGAGCGCGAATTGAGCAATATCTGGAATCGCATGGTGTTTGATGGCGTGAATCCGCGTGTGGCGATTGACCGTTCCGTCATTATCATCAATCGTGAAATTGCTCGCAAAATGGAGGAGTTTGGCTATCTTGCAGAGGGTCAACGGGTGAGGGAGTTCAGAATCCCAACGATTGAGGCGGTAAGAACGTGGGTGGAAAATGCAAATGGAACTGAGTAGACAAAGCACTGTTAGCGCGTTCGATGAACCGCATAAGGGGTTACGTAAGTCTTTTCAGGAGTGGCTTAATAGAGAAGGCAGCGCCTATGCTTTCCTATCTGTGTACGCGCTGCTGTTCTTCGTCTTC
>JBBQRJ010000308.1:0-6093 GCA_038214955.1 Aggregatilineales bacterium
GAAGCGCTCCGCCGCTTTAAATACATAAAGCCTTTTTGACTCACCAATCTTCTGATCTCTCACCACGCCGTAATTTGATCTTCCATTTATTTCAAGTATAATAAACATAAGTTGTGAGCAGGAATGGGAGAAATCATCGTGTTCGGATCGAAACGTAACGATACTTTTCAAGACAAAGCGGAAGATTTTCTGGATGACGCAGGTAAGAACCTGCACGAATTCGGGCGGGAAGCACGGCACAAAGCCGACGGCGCGAAAAAAGACATGGTAAAAACGCTGCACACCGCCGCGCATACCATCCGTAAGGAAGCGCGAGATGCAGACGCCAGCCGTGAAGTACGCAATCAGGCAGACAGTGTTGCCAAAGGGTTTGAACGGGCGGCACACTACCTCAACAAGCATTCGTATGACGACATCACAGAAGATGTTGCCGAAGGCGTGAAGGCGAACCCGTGGCGCACACTGGCGATCATCTTCTTCATCGGCTTGGTCATCGGCTTGATCCTGCGCGGCGACGACACCCCCCGCACGACTCAAGCGGCTTCTAACGAAACCTACCGCAGACCATAACAACAGTTAAAAGTAGAAAGTTAAAAGTTGAAAGTAAATACCTAGCAACCACTTTTAACTTTCTACATAATTAACTGAGTTTCGGATAGACCCCACCCCCGACCCCTCCCCGAATTCAGGGAGGGGAGAAAGCAGACTCCTGTTTGCGCCCTCCCCTGAATTCGGGGGAAGGAGGCGAGCGCAGCGAGCGGGGTGGGGGTCAAACTGACACCCTGCGTAAGGTTCATTACTGAGATGGTGTTACCAACCACTCGTAGCCATCTCGTAGAAACTGCTTTGTCCTTCCCTTTTAACTTTCTACTTTTAACTTTTAACTGCTTCTAAATCAAGCTACAATGTGCAACCGGGCGTAAATGCCCGGTTTTTTTATTCCCACAGGCGATTCTATGGTCAAATTCATGATTCTATTCCACAAACCAGCCGATCTCGTGCGGTTTGAGGAAACGTACAATAGTTTTCTGGCGCTGGTAGAGCGCATCCCCCACATCACACGGCGGCAGGTGATCAGCATTCTGGGCAGCCCACAGGGGACGCCCAGTATCTACCGGATATTAGAAGTCTATTTCAGCGATACCGATACGCTGAACGCGGCGCTGCGTACCCCTGCCGGACAAGAGGCGGGCGGCGAATTGAGTAAGCTCCCGAACGGGACATTTGAAATGATTTTCGCAGAAGTCTATGAAGAATCGGGCGGCATGACCCCGACAACGGAGTAATCACACAAATGGCGAATATGCAGGCGCTCAAAGAACGTATTCAGGCGGAAGGGCGCAATTTAGGCAGCGGTATCCTCAAAATTGACAGTTTGCTCAACCACCAGCTTTACCCCGACCTCATGTATCGCATGGGCGAAGAAATGGCACAGCGATTCAGCGGCGTCAAAGTAGATCGCATCCTCACGGCAGAAATTTCGGGGATCGCGCCGGCGCTCATGACAGGCTACGTGATGAAAGTTCCCGTCGTATACGCCCGCAAACTCAAGCCGATCACGATGTCGGGTCCCGTGTTCCTCGAAACCGCGCCAAGCCATACCAAAGGCGGCGAAGTGAACTTGCTTGTCTCTGCCGAATTTCTGCTCCCCGATCAAGATGTGCTGATCATTGACGACTTTTTGGCGACGGGTCAAACGCTGCGGGCGCTCGTCCGCATGGTCGAAAGCGCACAATCGCGGGTGGCGGGGGTGGGCGTCGTCGTCGAAAAGACCTTCGAGGGCGGACGCGCTTTCATGCGAGCGAAAGGGTACGCTCACCTCCCCGTTGAGGCGCTTTGCACGATTGTCAGCATGGAAAACGGCACGATCCAGTTTTCTGAGGATGAAGTATGACGGATTTGCGACAGGGCGGAATCGCTATTCTTGACTTCGGATCGCAGTACACACAGTTGATTGCGCGGCGCGTGCGTGAACAGGGCGTCTTCGCAGAGGTGTTCGCCTGTGATGCCGACGCCGCCAAGATCAACGGGCATCAGCCGAGCGGATACATCCTCTCTGGCAGCCCGCACAGCGTCTATGAACCGGACGCGCCACAGCTTCCCACGCATTTGCTTGATACGGGCAAGCCGATTTTAGGCATTTGCTACGGGATGCAAGCCCTCACCCATGCGCTCGGCGGAATCGTCGCAGCGGGGCAAATCCGCGAGTACGGCGCGGCACAGATCATGCACACAGGCGGCGATAACCCGTTGTTCAACGGCTTGCAACCAGAGATCAACGTGTGGATGTCGCATGGGGATCGCATCGAACAGCCGCCGCCGGGATTCGTGACGTTTGCCACCTCCGAAGGATCACCGTATGCGGCAATGGGTGATGTTGAGCGCGGCTATTACGGAATCCAGTTTCATCCCGAAGTGCGTCACACGGCGCTAGGCACGCAAATTCTCCGCAATTACATCTTTGATGTGTGCGCGTGTGAGGCGAAATGGTCGCCCGCCGCGTTCATTGATGACGCAGTGAGCGCCATTCGCGCCAAAGTCGGGGATGCGCGGGTGCTGCTGGCATTGAGCGGCGGCGTTGATTCGGCGGTGGCGGGGGCGCTGCTCAACAAAGCCATCGGGGAACGTTTGATCGCCGTGTTCGTCAATACGGGGATGCTCCGCAAAGATGAACCGGAACAGGTCGTGAACGTGTTCCGCGATGAGCAGCACATCAACCTGATTGCTGTAGACGCCACCGAAGAATTTTTAGACGCCTTGCACGGAGTCACCGAACCGGAACAGAAGCGCAAGATCATCGGCAAGAAATTTATTGATACGTTTGCGGATCAAGCCAAGCAGCTTGAAGCGGATTTGGAGAACATCAAGTTTCTGGCACAGGGGACGATTTACCCCGACGTGATCGAATCGGCTGGCAGCAGCACAAAATCCCGCGTGATCAAGAGTCACCATAACGTCGGCGGTCTGCCTGATGATTTGCAGTTTGAACTGGTCGAACCGCTGCGCGATTTGTTCAAGGATGAGGTTCGCGCCGTCGGGACAACGCTCGGCTTACCGGACAGCGTCGTTTGGCGTCAGCCGTTCCCGGGACCCGGTTTAGCGGTGCGCTGCTTAGGCGAACTCACATGGGAGCGCCTCGAAACGCTGCGCCACGCCGACGCGATTTTCCGCGAGGAATTGGAGCGTCAAGGCTTGCTGCGAACGGGAACGGCGCAATCGTTCGCGGTGCTGCTGCCCGTCAAAAGCGTCGGCGTGATGGGTGACAACCGCACCTATGAAGAAGTGATCGCCTTGCGTTCGGTCACGACAGACGATTTCATGACGGCAGATTGGGCGCGTTTGCCCTATGAATTACTCGCCCGTGTGAGCAGTCGCATTGTCAACGAGGTGCGCGGCGTGAATCGCGTGGTGTATGACATCACGAGCAAGCCGCCGGGAACAATTGAGTGGGAATAAATGCACAGATCGCCCATGATTTTACGTATACAGATTACACGTAAAATTGTGGGGCGATCTCATGAAAAAACTATTTCTCGTCTTGATCCTGCTCACAGGCTTCACAGGGGTTCACGCGCAAACTGAGGACACCCGTCCATTCTTGATGGGCTTCACACCGTTTCCCTATGACATCAGCTTGGAAGCGGTCATGTATGGGTATGACCATATCGCTGAAGATGCTGATCTCATGGTGCATCACTTTGATAATGGCGTCCCATGGACAGAAGCCTTAGCGGACGAACCGTATACCGCAAATGTCATGGACGATTTGTCTTTCCGGCGTTCGCACACGCCAGAGACACAGCAAGTTCTGGTCACGGTGACGCCGATCCGTTTGCTGCGTGACGGGCTGGCGCTGTATCGCGGCGATGCGGATGAACTGCCTGTTCCCGCGCCATTCGACTCGTACACGTTTGATCATCCAGACGTGATCGCCGCCTATATCCAGTATTGCGACACCATGATCGAGTTTTTCCAACCCGACTATTTCATGTTTGGCATCGAAGTCAATTTGCTCATGAAATTCGCACCTGAGCAATGGGATGCTTACATGGTGCTGCATCGACAGGTTTACGCTCACCTGAAAACCACATATCCCGATTTGCCCGCGTTCATCTCGCTGACGGGAGTCGATCTTGTGGAAGGTTATACCGACGCCGACCACGCGAATCAGGTACGAGCGTTCAACGATGTGATCGACTATACCGACATCGTCGGGCTGTCCGTGTACCCGTACATGACCGGTTACATGACGAACACAATGCCCACCGATTTGTTCGATCAATTGGCAGCGCTGACAGATAAACCCATCGCCGTAACCGAGACGGGCTACCCCGCGCAAGATTTCGCCATCAACGCCGAGGGTTTGCGCCTCGAATTCGACTCCGATGAAGACAAACAAACCGCGTGGACAAGTTATCTGCTGGAATCAGCGGCGGAACACGATTTTGTGTTCGTTGTTAACTTCATTTTGCGTGATTACGACGCGGTCTGGCGATTGCTTGGCAGTCATGAGGACTTATCAATTGCATGGCGAGACACGGGTTTGTACGACGAGGACGGCAACGAACGCCCCGCGCTTGAGGTGTGGCGCAGTTGGTTAGCGCGTCCTCATATCTAATATACTGCTCCCCCTCTCCGAACGGAGAGGGGGTTGGGGGTGAGGCTTATTTGCGTTTGCTCGATTCGCCGTAGAGGGCTTCCCATTCGGGGCGCAAAATCGACATCAGCTCGATGTCATAGTACACGCCATCGCGGTAGACCCATTGGCGCATCGTGCCTTCGTGCTTAAAGCCGATTTTCTCGTAGGAGCGTTTTGCCGCCTCGTTGTAGCTCATCACTTCTAAGCCAACGCGGTTGAGGTTCATCTCCCAGAAACAATATTTGAGCATCGCTTTCACGGCGTCTGAACCGTAGCCCTTGCCGCGTTCCGCCGAGTCACCGATGCTCACGAAAAACGAGCAGTGGCGCGACTGCCAGAAAATGTCTTTGATCCCCAAAAAGCCGACCAACCGATCCTCATCAAGTGTGCGAATGGTGAACGGCGCGAACTCGTATTCGTCGGTCTTGCCGCCAAGCCATTCTGCGATCTCGGTTTCCGTGCCGGGATAGACCAACGCACGGCGCAGCAAACGCTGATACTCCATGTCGGCTGACCAGCGGGCGATTTCGGCAAAATCGGCGGGAACAGGACGCGCCAGCCGCACAAGATCGCCGCTCAGGAGTTCGTTGCCTAGAAACGGTACAGGCATGGGTTAGCCTTCTTTCTCGGACGAGTCGTCCTCTGGTAGGTCTTCAAAATAGAGCAGGTCACACAGACCGCAGTCGAAAAACGTGCATAATTTCTCTATGATTTCTGCTTGAAACTTTGTGACATCGTTGTACATCCAATTAGTGATCGTGTTCTCGCTGACGCCAATCGCCCTAGCAAGTTCCTGCTGGGTTACGCGGCGTTTTTCCCTCAATTCTTTTTGATAAAGCAAAACCGCAATACGATTCTGCACACGTCTTTTGTTTTTAGGTTTCAATATCGTAATGCTCTCTATGGTCAAATCTTGTTGCGAATATTGGAAATTCCGATCTATACTAGCAATAACGTATTTTTGCTTTATGGAGCGATTTTATGACCACTCTACCACTGCCATTTGAAGATGATTTTAACGCTCAAAATCGTGATGATACTCCGCTCCCCTTGATTGTAGCAAAACGTTGGGATTTCCCGCTGGCACACGTTCAAACTGATGAGGGGATGTACTACGCCGTTCAAGATTGGATTGTGGGGCTACAGGGCGGCACAACGACAAAAGCGTCTCGCACATGGAAGGAATTTAGAGTTCAGACTGTGGTTTCAGCAGTAACACTGCCATACATGGCGAAGGACAAGAAGAAATACCAACGTCCTCATACCAATGAAAAAGGACTATATCTTGTCGCTCAATATCTCCGCGCAACCAAAAAACGACCCGTTTTAGATGAAATCAGAAATTTCTTGGCGGCGGCGGGTGCGTTCGTTGATGCAGTGCGGCTTGATCCTACTGTGGCTGTCACCAGCGGCGCGATCAATCCCGATCAAGCAATTGACGCGGCGATCAAGGC
>JBBQRJ010000309.1:0-6081 GCA_038214955.1 Aggregatilineales bacterium
GATGCTAAAAGCGACAAAGAGGTTAGTTTTCTTCCGTGCGATACGCTGCAAGTCGCGTGCGATAGAAGCCACAATGAGTCGTAGATCCGATACCAGCAATCCACGGCAATCGATGTTGATAATTGCGCCCGGTTGCAATGCAGTTTCCCAGTCAAATGGTTCGCCGATGTATGAAATTTGCTCTAGGCTGCGTGCACGCTGTTTCGCAGGACCATATGTTGCTGCTTTCATTTCTAGTCGTGGCGCAACACTCTCAATTCTCTCAAGCAATTCTGCGACGCCAAACGGCAATCCGAACTGGTCACTATCACGGTCTTGTCGTTCCTTGAGTAGTTCACCTTGTGCGTACTGTATCAAGGTTTCAATATTCGTGCCGGCATTGACGCCAGGTATGGCATCAGTAACATCATAGGGTGTAAGGGAGCTTAAAGGCAAAGTAAAGCCATTCTCCCCGGGAACGAGGTTTAGTCCACCAAGTTGGTTGGTCGCATCGATCATTTCACCGTTCACGTCGATATTGACTTGGGGAACGCCGAGCATGTGCAATTCTTCCGCGAGAACGCCGCGCGTGTAGCTCTTTCCAGAACCAATACCACCACCGATGAATATATGACGCTGTACTGCGGATCGCTTAATAATAGCTTTCGTAGTTGAACCACGCAGGGTGCCTACATTTAAGCCAAGGTTTTCGTCTTCCTCGAGACCAAGTGCTTCCGATATCATGCGGTCATCCGCAGCGTATACCGGGTAACTTGCACGGGGTAATGTGGTCACTTCAATAATGTCGATTACGTTGCCGCTTTCATCCAGACGTGCTTCTTCCATTGGCTCAACCTCTGTCACACGAAAGATAACGGTAGACTCACCTTCAGGTGCATAAATTGTGGCAAATGGCAGTACATTTCGCACTGTAGCGCCTTGAGCGTCTTCGTGAGGATTGTGTTCCCATGTATTGACAACGCGCCCAAGAATTCTTCGTTCTGACCCATCCTCTGCATGCGCCGCAATCGCCACCCAAGCCCCAGGACGTAAGCTGGGTGTACCCGCATCGAGACGAACGTGCATTTTCAAATAGCT
This sequence comes from Aggregatilineales bacterium, assembly GCA_038214955.1. Lineage (GTDB taxonomy): Bacteria > Chloroflexota > Anaerolineae > Aggregatilineales > Phototrophicaceae > Flexifilum. The sequence continues at coordinate 1,078 of JBBQRJ010000309.1, forward strand.
TGGGGATTCGCCAGAAGGCATACAAATCACTGTGCCAATTAGAATCGGTTCTGCCTCAACGTAGTGAATTTGGTCTTGATTATTTTGCGACATGCTCACTGCTCCGCTTTCTGTAACCTGTATCGAATAAAGGTTACAATAAGAACGGATGTTTGTCAAGAGACGGGGTAAAATGTTGGATTTTGGTCTACTTTACCATATCAAAAATCGGCAGAGGGTGGATGTTGCCGGATACCCCAGCGGTAATCCGCAGTGGTCAAGTACGTCAAGAAGGGGTCGCAGGTGCAGGTGATGGCAGAATGGCTGCGCCCGTCCGCGTGGGTCGCTCAAACCGGCACGCCACAACCGAGCCTTGATGTGGATGCCAACCGCCTCGTCCTGCTAGATCGCGCCGAGAACGGCGAAAACGGTAACGCCGAGTGCGGGGAGGAAATCCCGTTCTGATGCGGCTCAGACCGCAGCGGTGCTGTCATACGAGTGACAGCACCGCTTTTCTCAAGTTACGCTGTATTCCGTCTCACGTTGGTTGGACGGCGAGTCGCGGTGCTTCCCGTGAGGCGGGCGAGTCTCGTCTCAAGTTAGGTTGGAAGTCACAAGAGCGGCACGCCGCAACCGAGCCTCGATGTGGATGCCAACCGCCTCGTCCTGCTGGATCGCGCTGAGAATGGCGACAACGGTCACAGCGAAGATACGGCGGATATTCCGTTCTGACATAGGTAACTGTGAGCGGTGCTGTTGCGAATATAACAGCACCGCTTTTCTCAAGTTGATCTTACAGAGACTCGCTCGCCCCACAAGAGGATCGGGCAAGTCTCATCTCAAGTTACATTGGAAATCACAAAAGATGAAATCTCTATTGAAACGAATGGTTAAATTCGAACGAAAAAGCCCCGATCTAGATAATTGTCGAAAACACTTTCTACCCGCGCAGGTAGCTCTCCGCCTTCGATCATGATACCCAATTCCATGTTGGCTGTCATTGCATTCTCAGTTAAGTTGGCGCTTGATACCAGCAGTCTGTAGCCGTCGCCGATCGCGGCTTTCGCATGAAAAACACCATTTTCCCCTTGCATGCTCTTGGCTTGGGAGTTTGCTGACCAGACGAAGAATTCCATGTTATCGCGCAGAAACTGCCCGTAGAGCGAATGTATATCCGTTCGCTTCAGGGCTTTCGCATCAACTAACATGCGGACACGAACACTGCGGTTTACAGCATCGACCAGTGCCGAAGATAGCCGATCCAGACGATACAATGCAAAACTCATCAACGTGAGTCGGTTTGATGCAAGCTGTATCAGTTGTAGCAAGGCTTCATCGGTACGCCTAAGATCAAACGGTGGGAGAATGGGTCCGCTCAAGACCAATTCCAAAACCGGCGCGGATCGATGGAATGCATTTATGGCGCAGGCTGTTTGAAGCGCAAATGCAAGTTCTGAGACTTTTCGCCTCTGTTCCTGTGCTTGCCTGACGATGTGAGCAAACAAATCTTTGGTAACAGGTGAATGGATCAATGGCAATACAGATACACTCGCTACAGTCCAATCTTCAGAACTATCAAGCGCTTTCGTGATCTGCATAAGCAGATCAATTGGTGCAAGCTGCACGAGGCGTTGAAGTCCACTTACAAGTTCGTCGTTCATAGCTGATTCTCACCAAAAAAGGCGAGTATGTTTCTAGTCTCATCCATTGTCGGAACCAGTACTGAACGATCGAGATACCGGTTTCCGCGTTCACAGGAGGTTTCAGGGGCGAATAGGCAGGCATGGCACGCCGCGACATGAATGGTGCGCCCTTGCGTGTCGATGCTGCGTTCCGCACAGATGGGGTCGCCAGCACATAAAACAACACTTTGCAGCGACTGCTGGATCAGGTGGAAGAGCGTTTCCTCGTTCTCACCAAGACCAATCAACCCACCGAGTGTTCCCTCGCTGTCTGAAGCAGAGGTATAGATGAGGATGCCAGCCATTGGTCCACCAATTACCCCACTTGAACGCGCATAGATTCTTTCTTTTAGACTCGCGGCTGAATACCCTGCTTCTAGGGAAAACTGTCGCATGAGCGCATGGGCAAAACTATGTAATAGAACATAGCGCAACCCCGGAAAATCGTTCTGAGGATTCTGTATGCCACGCTTTTCTCGCCAATGCACATGAGCAGTAAAAAAATCGTCCGCGTGGTCACGCAAAGATGCTTGATGTTCCCAACGATTGACGGTAGCCTCGTCAAAACGCAGAAATATTCCCTCGCCGCGAAGCTCGGTTGTTGGAACCCACTGCGGTGGGGTACGTGATAGCTCGGCAGCGTTCACTCGTACATGTTGATCAGGGTCGGTGAGCTCACCGACAGCATCAAGCCGAGCAAAGCCGATCATCGCTTGGACTTCACGCAAACGCTCGACAAGCAGCACATCACAAATGAACAGTTGCTGCCAGTTTGACTTCAGTCGAACTGGACGGACACGAAAGTCGGTCGTGTTCAGTTTCGGATCGGCTTTGCAGAAAATTTCCCATTCCGGCAATTTGATGTCGGGTGCCGGTGTATTTTGCGGTTCATCTTGACGATTTTCGTAATCAATAATTCCTTGCAGAATACGTTCGTCGTCGAACTCGGCTAACTCTCCGTGAATATCGCGCCGTTTGCGCATAAAGCGGACATTATCCAGAGATTCTGCTCCACGAAGTTTGTCCCAATTCGACTCAATCAATTGAGCCAAGCGGTCGCTATCCGTCGGAATAGACAACACCGCCAAGTTGATTGGAAACCATAGATTCGTAGCTCCGAGCACAATTGCCCGTGCGTGACGCTCACACGGCGTCGAGTCATAGTCGCGTAGATGGGGGCGTCGTCCGCTGCAAATCGGCATTTTGTTCCGGTTGTCTTTGCCAAACGCTTCGGATAAACGGCGGCTTGCCCCACAATCGCAGCGCACTTCAAGATCGCGTGCTTCCCCTGAGGGTCCATATTCTAAGAGCTTGAGCAATGACTTTTCGTGTTTGCAGGGCTCTCCTCGGTGAACAAACTCTACCCAAGGGAAATCATCGAGATGACCCTCTTCACAAGCGACAAGGATGCGTGAAGGAATTGCTTCGGGCGCTCTTCGTGTTTCCGTGCAACCTGTATGGCGATAGCAGATGCGATCTGGAGGATATTCGACTCGATCCAATTCAAACAAACCAGAACCCAATGGCGCGAGCCGCCGACAGACGGGGCATACCCACCATCGAGGAAATACAGCGACTGGCACACCATAAAGCATGTTCGCGCTGATTGGAGGACGGATTTCCTCATCTGAACGTGGAAGCGAACGCAATTCCTCCACACTATGCATATGGTGACGAACCGCATTCAAGAGGCGTGGCTCGCTGAGAACTTGTGTGTTCCGAGGCCAATCATCGAGCCCCATTACGATCACTGATAAGCTGGGTAGATCGACGATTGAGCCGACTCCATAGGTGTACATGAGCTGACTCGGACGAATTTCGCCTACAAACTTACGATCATTCATCGTTCATCGTCCATTCGGTAGTCATCAAGAATGAGGCGGATGGGGGCTTCAACATCGCGCATCGAATTCAGCGTGGTAAAGATTTTCCAGTCGCCATCACGATCTTCGGGTCGCGTTAGAAGGGGGATCAGAGCGCCGCGCTTTGTCGAATAGGTAAGCTGCGAGGAAGGCAGCCGCGTCTGACGCAGCCACTCGTCCAATCGTGCGTTGAGCATTTTGCTCACATCGTCAGCCACGTCCTGCCGTTCGGTGATCAGACCCGCACGTCGTTTGAGGATGTCCATTGCCGCTTTAACCAGCGGATTGTCGCGGGTGAGCGAACCCGCTCGTTCGTCTTGATTGAGTCCCTCATCTGCCAAGCGGAGCAAAGACACAAATACCCCAGATAATGCACGGGCGAGCGCTGCGGGCGCAAACGGCGTCACGGACAGGGCTTCGACCTGTTGATAGAAGGTGTTGTGATAGTGTTCGAAGCGTTCATAGTGACTGAGATCACGTGGGCGTGTCCAATTGTAGACCGTAATGACGACACCGGGTGCGCGTCGCCCAACGCGACTGGTCGCCTGAATGTACTCGGCAGTTGCCTTGGGCTGACCAGCTACGATCATAAGTCCTAATCGTCCAACGTCGACGCCGACGGAGATCATATTGGTTGCCAGCACCGTATCAAGCGGACGCCGATGCTGGTCTTTGCTACCGAACGGCGTTTCGAGGCGATCCAGAATTTCAGGGATTTGCACAGCGCTCTTGCGCGAAGTGAGTTCGGTTACGTTGTCAGGGTAAATGGAGCGCTTTTTCAGTCCACGCTGATCCATGCGGCGCAAACGCGACTGCACAGCATCGTCCATGACGCGATTCATGCCGCCGAGTTCACGCACCGAGTTGAAATAGCCGACCAGTGTCATATACGGATCGGCGGCTGCGCCGTAGCGTTCGTAAAGGGTCTGCGCCGCTGCCATTGCGGTCACGTAGGCGCGGATCAGAACCGACTTTAGGCGCGTTCCCGACGCACACACGCCGAGATAGAGGCGTCCGGTTTCAGTGTTATCCTGTCTGGCGAAGAAGTTGTCGGTTGCGTCTAAACCTGAGGGCGGAAAAATGTTGACCTGACGCTGAAATAACCCATGTACCTGATAATTGGCGCGGCGAATGGTGGCGGTGGACGCGACGATTTTCGCACGGATTTGAGTCCCGTTGAGCTGCCATGTGCAAAGGGCATCCACCACTGTTTCGTACAGCCCGACCACCGTCCCTAGTGGTCCACTGATCAGGTGTAGTTCGTCTTGGATGATTAAGTCCGGGGGACGCAAGCCACGCGAAAGGGGAATCGTGCGGCAGGCAGGATATGCCCCCTTCTTCGGGTGGCTGTCTGCATCGTCGATTTCGGGTGATCGGTAGCCGTGACGCGGACACCAGCCGGTCACGCGACCAAAAAGCATCTGGGTCGCGCCCTTCCACGGCATTTGAGCAAATTTATCCACTGTCGCAATCAGCAGCGC
>JBBQRJ010000310.1:0-6077 GCA_038214955.1 Aggregatilineales bacterium
GTCCCAAAAAGCCGCCTCACCCCCCAACCCCCTCTCCGAAAAAAGGAGAGGGGGAGCAAGCAAAAGCACTGGTTGCAGGGGTCAAAACAGCGGCTTTTGATCCTCTTCGTCTTTGAGTCCGTAGGGGATGCCCATATGCTCGTAAGCGCGAAAGGTTGCCATACGCCCGCTCTTGGTGCGCTTGAGGAAACCCAACTGCATCAAATAGGGTTCGTAGACATCTTCAATGGTGGAGGAGTCCTCGCCAATTGACGCGGCAATGGTCGTCAAGCCGACGGGTCCGCCCTCGTAATGCAAGATGATGGCGTTCAAAATGCGGCGATCAATGTCATCTAAGCCGAGAAAATCGATCCCCATGAGTTCGAGCGTTGTCCCTGCGACCTGCCCATTAATGATGCCCTGAGCGCGGGTTTGGGCGTAGTCACGGCAGCGGCGTAACAATCGCAGCGCCACACGCGGAGTGCCACGCGCACGGCGGGCGATCTCTGATTTGCCTTCGGGCGTGACTTCGATTTTTAGCATTCCGGCGGCACGTTCAATGATGTATTCCATCGCCTTTTGATCGTAGAAATCGAGGCGAAAACGTGCGCCGAAACGATCTCGCAGGGGTCCCGCCAGCAATGCTAATTGCGTCGTCGCGCCGATCACGGTGAAGCGGGGTAGGTTGAGCCGTACATTTTTCGCAGCGGGTCCCTTGCCGATCACAATATCGAGCGCGAAATCTTCCATTGCGGGGTACAAAATTTCTTCGACGGCACGCCCTAAACGGTGAATTTCGTCAATGAACAGAATATCGTTTTGCTTCATGTGCGTGAGGATCGCGGCGAGGTCGCCCGCTCGTTCAATGGAGGGTCCCGCTGTGATGCGAATGTTGCAGTTCATCTCATTGGCGATGACGTGCGCCAGCGATGTTTTCCCTAAACCGGGAGGTCCGTAAAACAGCACATGATCAATGGGTTCGCTGCGTGCGGTTGCCGCCTCAATGATGATTTTGAGGTTTTCGCGCACACGGTCTTGCCCCACAATGTCTTTGAGCAGCTTGGGGCGCAAGGCGATATTTTCACGATCATCCTTTTGAGGTTTTCCGCTGACCAAGCGTCCGTCATCGGACATGGGGTGACTCCGCACTGTTGCATAAATGTTCTAAGTATAGCCGATGCTTTGACAGGGCGGTAGTCAGAACGTAGAATCGCAGCGACTTCACAACGCGAGGTAAGGACTCTATGAGCCAAGTTTATGTATCCCAACACCCACTCGTACAGCACAAGTTGACTCTGCTGCGCGATGTTCAAACGGATCACCGTGCGTTTCGAGAACTGATGCGCGAATTGGGCTTGCTGCTGATGTACGAAGCCACGCTCGATTTACAGTTGTCGCCCAAGAACATCACTACGCCGATGGGGGAGATGGTTGGCAGCAAAGCCGATGCAACTATTGGACTCGTGCCGATTTTACGGGCGGGTCTGGGGATGGTCGAAGGGGCGCTGACTCTGCTGCCCAATGTGCAAGTGTGGCATTTAGGCTTTTACCGTGATGAAAACACGCTGCGTCCTGTGGCTTACTATAATCGGCTACCGGATACGGCGACGGTACAGCTTTGCTTGCTGCTTGACCCCATGCTGGCGACAGGCGGATCAGCGGTGGAAGCGGTGAATGTTCTCAAGAAGTGGGGCGCACCACGCATCAAGTATGTGGGCTTGATCGCCTCGCCTGAAGGGGTTGATCGCCTGTCCAAAGCACATCCTGACGTGCCGATTCATGTGGCGGCGATTGATGAGAAGTTGAATGAGGTCGGGTACATTGTGCCGGGCTTGGGTGACGCCGGAGATCGTCAATTCGGGACATGATCAGCTTCATAGTCCAGCAAAAAGATAAGTGAGAGCCTCACCCCCTTGTCTCGAAAAGACGCTGAGGCGAGGACACCTTTTGCGCCTCACCCCTTGTCTCGAAAAGACGCTGAGGCGAGGACACCTTTTGCGCCTCACCCCTAAATCCCCTCTCCCAAAAAAAGGAGAGGGGACTTACTATCAGCAAGCATAACGGATATACAAACATGAAAACCAGCACCGATCTTTACGCCTTCATCCTTGTATTCGGCTTGGCATTGAGCGTCTCAATGGCGCTCATCCCCTTCGCCGATTGGCTGGGTAAACGGCTCGGCGCAGTTGCGAAAGCGGGGGGACGGCGCACGAGCGAAGCCGACAAAAAACGGGTATCACGACTGGGCGGGATCGCGCTGTTCGGCGGATTCGTCAGCGCCGTGATCGCCGCGCAACTGCTCCCTGTGCCGCGCATGGACTCGTATGAGATTATCCGGCTGACGGGGCTGCTGATAGGCGCGGTGATCGTGTTCGTCGCGGGTTTGCTCGATGATTTGATCGAGTTGAAGGCGCTACCACAGTTCATATTTCAGTTCGTGGCGGCGGGTGTGGCGATCCTGTTTCAGGTGTTCATTCAGTATTTCAACAACCCGTTCACGGGGGCGCAAACCGACCCGTTTCCGTACATCGTGACGGTTGTCCTCAGCCTATTCTGGTTGGTGGGCATGATGAACACGATGAATTGGCTGGACGGGTTAGACGGACTCGCGGCGGGGGTAACGTTCATCGCGGGGGTGATGTTGTTCGTCAACAGCGCCTTTCGGGTTGAACCCGCGCAAACGAGCGTGAGTCTGCTACATCTGGCGTTGATGGGCGCATCACTCGGCTTTTTGCTGTCGAATTTTTACCCGGCACGCATCATTATGGGCGGCGGCGCGGTCTTTCTCGGCTATGCGCTGGGCGCGTTGAGCATCATCGGCGGCGCGAAAATGGCGACGATTTTGCTGGTGCTTGGCTTGCCGCTGTTGGATGCCGCGTGGCAAGTCGTGAATCGCGTGAGGCTAGGGCGGAGTCCGTTTTCGGGGGATCGCGGACATATGCATTTTCGGCTGTTGGATATGGGCTTCACACAGCGGCAGATCGTCACGGCGTATTACCTATTTTGCGCGTTTTTCGGTGTGCTGACGTTGATTACAGCGAGTCAGATTTTTAAGTTTATCGCGCTGGCGGTGATGTTTTTGCTCGTGGCGATAGGTTTTATCGTGCTGACGCGCATGAATCACGCCCGATCATCTTTATAGGTCAGCCCTCACCCCCGAAAAGAAACCTCACCCCCCTTTCGGTCTCGATAAAGATCACCTCACCCCCCAACCCCCTCTCCGAAAAGCGAGAGGGGGAGCAAAACAAACTATCTCTAGTCCTCGCCTTCATCGACCTGAGCGGGTTTCGGGATTGCTGTTCCGGTGATCATGGCGGGACCTGCTCGACTGTCTAACGGGAGTGGGGTGGCAGTGGGGCGGGGGAGCGGTAAGGCTTCTGTTTCTTTGCCGGGAGCGGCGGGGATGGGGAGCGCCAATTTGTAGAATGAGGGCGTGCCGCCTGTTTTGGGCTGTGATTTTGCCGCCTCTAGCTGTTTTTGCTGTTTTGCCCGCTGCTGTTCCCTCATGCGGATAATTTCTTCGCGGCGCATGGCGATCAGCTTGCCATTTTGAAAGGTGGCGCTGTCGCCGGTGATGCGCTCTATGGTGGATTCAATTGCGCCAAGAACAGCCGTTGTCAGCAAATTGATGCCGATGACGCCTGCGAAGGTCACTGACATGAGCGTGAGCGCCGACGAGATAGGTCCCGCCCATGCCAGCAGAAGCAATTCATCGCCTACGCCGAGCAAGAACAGGATCACGACACCGACGCCAAGCGCGATCAAGAACGGACGCCAACCCTGTATTTTGCCCCAATCGGGCATCATGGTGTTGGCTACAGTGAAGATCAGGTAGAACCAGAGCCAAAAATCGGGCGTTGAGGTGAGCCGCGTGAGGGCGATAGTGACATCATCGAATGAACCGGACTGAACTAGAAGCTGAATGCCTGTAATGTCCATGACGTTGGTCAGCACGAACGCGATCAGCGTCATTGCTGCGATGAGGGGTGCAAGCGTGATCACCGCCAGTTTGAACGGCGGCGTATTGCGTGCGAGTCGAATGAAGTTGAGACGCAATTCGGCAATGGCTTGTGCTTCGGGCCACGCAATGGCGCGTTCTGCCCGCACGTTAAGCATCCCGGCGACCAACCACAAAATGAACTCGTGGAAAACGACGCCGGGAAGGAAAAACGTGTAATAGAGGATGGTGGTGGTATGCAGGTTTTTGGTCAGCAACCAGCCGACTTTGAAGATATGCTGGTGCAGCCATCCCTCTAAGCGCCGCATGGCGACCAGCAGCCCGATCACCAGCAGCCAAGGGAAGACAAGTTCCAGAATACCCAGAGTGACCCACCTTTCTAGTGACCGTATAAATTTCGTTAGCTAACCCCGACCCCGAAAAGCAGCCTCACCCCCTCTCCCAAGTGAGAGGGAGCAAGCAGATCCCACCCCCGACCCCTCCCCGAATTCAAGGAGGGGAGAAAGCAGCCTCACCCCCGACCCCTCTCCCAAGTGAGAGGGAGCAAGCAGACCCCACCCCCAACCCCTCCCCGAATTCAAGGAGGGGAGAAAGCAAAAGCGGGTGGGTGAGCGGGCGCGAATTATAGCGTCCCTACGATGCTGCGGCTGCTTCGACCAAGCGGGTGAAATCTTCGATTTTGAGCGCCGCGCCGCCCACCAATGCGCCATCAATATCCGGTTGGCTCATGTATTCTGCCATGTTGTCGGGCTTGACGCTGCCGCCGTACTGAATGCGTAGGGCTTGCGCGACTTGATCACCGTAGAGGTCTTGGACGGTGGCACGAACTGCCCCGCTGATGATGGTGTTAGCGACCTCGCCGCTGGCGCTCTTGCCCGTGCCGATTGCCCAGATGGGTTCATAGGCGATCACAATATTTGCCATGTGATCGGCGCTGATTCCGTTGAGCGCGGCGCGAACCTGCCCGCTGACAAATGATTGTGTTTCGCCCGCAATGTTTTGTTCGAGGCTTTCACCCACTGCGATGATTGGTTTCAAGCCGTATTCCAATGCTGCTTTGACCTTCTTATTCACGTCGTCGTCGGTCTCTTGCAGAAACTTGCGGGCTTCTGAGTGACCGATGATCACGTATTCGACCACGCCTTGAAGCATGGCGGGTGAAATTTGCGATGTGAACGCGCCTTCTTTGCTGTAGGCGACATTTTGAGCGCCTACTTTGATGGCTGTGCCGCGCAAGACCTCTGCGACAGGGACAAGGGCAACGAACGTCGGACAAACAACGCGCTCGACGTTGGTGAAAGGTTCAAGGCGGGGAAGCAACTGGCGCACGAAATCGACGGATTCAGCGACGGTCTTATACATTTTCCAGTTGCCAGCGATAATTGGTTGACGCATCATTTGATCGATCCTTAGAGTAAGTAGCTCGTTAATTCTGGATGAGTTCTTCGGCACGCTGCCGAACCCACTGCGGGGCATCGGCATTATCGCGCACGCTTTCCCATTCGGCGCGTGCTTCATCAAGCCTGTTTTGGGCGGCGTAAAGTTCTCCTAGCATTAAATGCGCTTCGGGAAGGGTAGTGTTTTGTATGAGGTCAAGTAGGGTTTCTGCCGTCTCAAGTTCGCCAGCATAGATAAATAGTCGGGCGAACATGATGAACCCGATTGGAGAGTTTGGCATATTCTCAATATCGCGCCGCATATTTGTGACAAAATCTCTGTTTTGCGTTGATGCATGTACAGCGGCATCATAAAACGGACGCCCTAGTCCGTCTCGGAGCGCGTCATTATCCTGTGCTAGGGCGAATGCTCGTGCATACACTGCAAACCCCATTTCTAAACGCCTCGCGTCAACTGTCACATTTACGGCTGCTTGCGTATAGGCAACCGGGTCAGGTGCATGTTCCCACCCCGCCTCAAACGTCTCCATCGCGTTACGAAGTGATTGAGGTCCCATCAGGGTATAGGCTTTGAATAATTCGAGGTAAGCAACAGGATTTGTAGCGTCGGCGGCGAGTGCTGCACTGGCATCATTGATAGAGAGGTTTCGTAGCGTGATCGCCGTATCTCCGGAAGTTGTCACCGTTGGGAGGTTGCGATTGGATACGCCTTGCAACGCAAACCAGATGAGCGGGACAAGCAC
>JBBQRJ010000311.1:0-6072 GCA_038214955.1 Aggregatilineales bacterium
GATCAACGCACGAATGGCATTGATCTCCTGAATCGCCAGCGGCTTCGGTGATGCGACCACACGCCGCCAGCCCCGCCCCGCATCCTCAACAACGTTCCATCCTTCCGACTCGTAGCGCCGTGCTTCGTCTTCGGTCATGAATGCGCCAATCGGTTTATTGGGCTTGGTAAACGCGGGATCATCGGGATCAACGCGCACCTGTGTGACAACAGTCAAGATTGTGCGGTTAATTCCCAAACGCCGGAGCGCATTATCCAGCGACTGTTGCAACATATAACCGATTGAGCCTTGCGTATCCGCCACGATCAGATCAAGCGGGACGGTGTGAACCTCGTGTGCCGCCAGTTCGGATCGGCGTAAAATATAGCCGACTTGCGGTCCATTGCCATGCGTGATGATCACGTTCCAACCTTCCGCGATCATCTGCGCGATGTGCTTGGTCGTCTCGTTCACAGCGTCCCACTGGTTCACAACGTCGGGGCGCTTCGGGTCAAGAATGAGCGAATTGCCGCCAATGGCAACCGCCGCTAATTTGCCTACCATTGTTAGTACCCTTTTTGAGAAGAATTATTTAACATCCGTTATGTATAAGAAGCCTTTTGGCATCCCCTCAAATTAACCCGTTATTTACTCGATCTCACTTAGGTCTGTCTCTGATGGAACAATTTTCTCAAGTTCTTCAACCAACTTGGGAATATCTTCGGTAGCCGTTTTCCACAAAATGTCTAAGTCAAGATAGAAATACTCATGTACAAGAAAATTTCGCATACCCACGATGGATTTCCACGAAATCTCAGGGTGCATCTGCCGAAATTCCAGAGATATATGCGATGCGGCTTCTCCAATTACACAAGTTGAGTATGCGACTGCTCGACTCAAAAGCGTTTGATCTAAATCTTCCCGAACCTTACCCAATGTAAATTCCAGAACCTCACGCGCATATCTACGCATATGTACAAGACGATACAAATCACTTTCGTTCATAAATAACCTGCGCCAATGTCAATACTTTTTTGCGGAAATACGGGTCGAGTCCGTTAGGCGTTAAAAAATCAACTTCCCGTCCCAAAATCTCGCTGAGTTCGTCACGCATTGAAACGATTGCCCATCCGGGAATATGCGCGGGATCAAATTCTACCAATACATCAATGTCACTGTCATCGTGGAAATCATTTCGCAGCACTGAGCCGAAAAATGACAACTTCACAATGTGGTGGCGTTCGCAAAACGCGGCGATCTCCGCATAGGGAATCATGATGTTTTGGTCAAGCATGATCTGCACTCCTTCCCTAAATACTCACATTCTACAACAAAGCCGTCAGCCCTGTTCGGACTAACGGCTAATTTTTACACGATATTGATAGATCGTTGATTACGAACGCATGGTCAGCGCCATTGCCGCCTTCTGAACATGCAGTCGATTTTCTGCCTCGTCGTAGACGATGCTTTGCGGACCGTCGATCACTTCGTCGGTCACTTCGATACCGCGATCCGCCGGGAGACAGTGCATATACACAGCGTGATCTTTCGCCATTTCCATGCGGCGCGAGTCCGTGATCCAGTCGGTGTACTGCTTGCCAATCTGCGAAGATTCCATTTTGTCTTCAGTGGTCAGCCAACAGCCCCAACTCTTGGGATAAACAATATCAGCGCCCTGAAAACCATAGTCGAAGTCGTTGCTCATGTCCAACGCGCCGCCGCTCTTGCGGGCATTTTCTTGCGCCTGTTCGACAATTTCTGGCATCAGTTTGTATTCCGGCGGGTGCGTCACTTTGACGTTCATGCCGTAGCGCGTCATCATGAGGATCAGGTCTTGCGGCACGCTGATGGGCTTCTGGTAGCTGGCGGCATATGCCCAACTGACGTTGATGGTCTTGCCGCGCAGGTCACGCCCGAAGCGTTCCTGAATCGCCATAAGGTCAGCGAGAATCTGGAACGGGTGATACACGTCACACTGCATATTCAGCACAGGGACGCGGCTGGCGGCGGCGACTTCACGAATGTACTTGTTACCAAAGCCCCAATCACATTGACGAATGGCGATCCCGTCCGCGTAGCGTCCGAGAATCTCACCGATTTCTTTGGCGGTATCCCCGTGACTGATCTGCGTGGTTTCGCTGTCAATAAACATGGCATGACCGCCCATTTGCGCCATGCCCGCTTCAAAGCTGGCACGGGTGCGCGTGCTTGTGAAGAAGAACAGCATCGCCAGCACTTTATCGCGCAGGATGGCATGAGATTCGCCTAATGCCCGCTTGCGCTTTAAGTCCCACGCCACATCAAGCAGCGTGTCAATTTCGTCTCGTGTCCATTCCTGAGTCGTGATCAGATCACGATTCCGTAAATCAGTCTGCATGTGAAAAGCTCCTTGAGTAATGTACTGTAATTATACTAATCCCGGCAGCAGCGCATACCATTCAGTCGATTTGACCACATCGTCAAGTTTAACCTGATCAATGACGGTGTGCGCGTGACGTTCATCACCCGCGCCATAGCCAATACTCGGAATACCCGCTTTGCCCGTCCAGTAGATGCCATTGGTCGAAAAATCCCATTTGCCTGTGGGCGTTGGCGTTCCCCACAGCAGTTCCCCCGCTTTGACACCCGCTTGTACAAAGGGATGACTTTCTTCGAGCGCCCACGCCGGGAAAATTTTATCCACCGGGAAAACAAAACCCGTGTAGCTTGGATCATCGTAGAACAAAATTGACGCCTCGATGTCGGTACGATCCCCGATCAAATCTTTGATTCGTTGGAGTTCAGCTTGTGGTTCTTCCCCGAACGTGACACGGCGATCAATGTAAATTAAGGCTTCATCTGGCACAGCATTGATGCTCGGCGTCTTAACGTGCATATCCGTCACGGTGATGCGTCCATGCCCCAAAAACGGGTGATCGCCTAGTTCCGGTTCTAGCTTACTGATCGCATCAATGATGGGCAGCATCTTATAGATCGCGTTGTCGCCTAAGAAGTTACTAGCCGCATGGCAGCTTACGCCTTTGGCGACAACCTGCATTTCAACGCGCCCTTTATGCCCGCGATACACCTGCATTTTTGTCGGCTCACCGATCACCACGAGGTCAGGGCGCAACCCTTCCGCCTCAACCAGCGCGTGCGGGGCGATACCGTCGCACCATTCTTCCATGTTGCCGAAATAGTAACCCGTCACGCCGTCCAGCAAGCCGAGATCACGCGCCATCGCCAACCCGTAGATCATGCCGGGACTGCTGTTCTTCTCATCACATGCGCCACGAGCAAAAAACACGCCGTTCTCGGTTTTTCCTATGAACGGATCCCATTCCCATGAGTCGGGATCGCCGATGCCTACGGTATCAAGGTGGCTGTCATAGAGGAGTTTCTTTTCGCCGTCGCCAATTTTGCCGACGATGTTTCCCATCTGGTCGAACCACACTTTATCAAAGCCGAGTTTTTGCATTTCGGCGGCGGCGCGTTCGCACACGTCGCGGATTTTGCTGTCGTAACTCGGAATAGCGCACAGGTCTTTCAAAAACTGGATAATGTCTTCGCGTTGTGCAGCCACACGCGATTGAATTGCGCTAATTTTCGCCGCGTCTATCATCACCAACCAACTCCTTAAATAGGTTTGAACGCAAATTCAATAAAGGGATCGTTCGTATCTTTCGTGCGCCCTGAAGTGATAACGACAATCCGGTTATCTGAAAGTTTCAACTTATCAACGCGCTCGTGATCCCTTACATTTTCCCAACGCGAGAATACTGCCCTGAACGAGTTATCGGGTCGTGCCTCAATATCACGCGGTTCGCTCCCCGCATAGCTTAGAGTCGTCAGTGCATCGCCTACACTGACCGCCGCATAAGTTGCGGCGGGGGCTGCGGCGGGAGGCTGCGGCGCGACGCTCAATTTTTGTGCAGCGCCAGAAGCAGCCGCGACAGGCTTATCGCCGTTTTCTTTCAGGACGTTCGCCAATTCAGTTGCCGCCCGGTAGTATCCTTCGGCGTACCCGCGATTGTACGCCGCCTTCGTCGCGTCGCCTTCTGCCTTCGCATCGCGGTTAAAATCGCGGGCTGTCATCGCCCACCGATTCGCCAGTGAACGCAACGCTGAGATTAAATCATCTGCCATTCTTGTGACTCCCCTCGCACATCAAACAAACAAATCAACGACCTTGAACTGCTCAACATCAACCAAGCCGATGTCGGTCAGCTTGAGTTTCGGGATCACTTCCAACGCCATAAAACTCATCGCCATAAACGGATCGCTCATGCTGCTGCCCATTTTATGCGCGGCGGCGATCAGCGCGTCGTACTTGCGGCGCACATCGGTGATCGGCTCTTCGGTCATCAATCCCGCAATCGGAAGCGCAAGAATCGCTACCACTTTATTTCCGTTTGCTGCCGCTAACCCACCGCCTAAATCGATCACTGCTTGCGCGGCGGTTCGCATACTCACATCGTCCGCACCGATCACGACCAGATTATGATGATCGTGCGCGACTGACCCGGCAATTGCGCCACGCTGCAAACCAAATCCGCTGATGAACGCCTTACCGATTCCACCTGTCGCACGGTGACGCTCGATCACGACCATTTTCAGGATGTCACGCGCTATATCTGAAACTGCTTCCCCATTCACGATGCACGCATCTTCAATCGTGTGTCCGGTAACAACTTGATCGTCAGAGCCGCCGATCACACGGATGCGGTTGGTTTGCGCGGGGATACTGAAATCAAGATCGTTTGGATAAACATTCATTGAACTGCGTATATCAATGGGGCGAAGCGGCGCTTTCGGTTGTGTAACTTTGCCCTTCTCCGCCGCGAGAACGCCGCCGCGAAAGACCATTTCTGCTCGCAGGTCAGCAAGGTCAGAGAACACGATCATATCGGCACGGCGACCCGGAGCGATTGCGCCTAAGTCGTGCAAGCGGAAATAATTCGCCGTGTTGATTGTTCCCATGCGGATAGCGATCATCGGATCAATGCCCTGCGCGATAGCCACACGCACCATATGATCAATCGAGCCTTCATCCAACAAACTGCGCGGCTGACGATCATCCGTGCAAAGGCACAGGCGCGTATGGTTTTCCCACGTCACGAGCGGGAGCAATGGACGCAGATTGTGAGTAGTGGTGCCTTCACGGATGAAGATGGTCAAACCGAGGCGCAGTTTTTCCCGCGCTTCTTCAACAGTGGTGCATTCGTGATCGCTGACGATCCCCGCCGCTACGTAAGCATTGAGGGGTTTGCCCGTCACCGCTGGGCTATGACCATCCAGAACGGTTTTGCCGAATAACGCCAGCTTGTCTAATATGGCTTGATCCCCGTAAATCACACCGGGATAGTTCATCATCTCAGCAAGACCTAACACCCATTCGTTGCTGAGCAGCGGCGCTAAATCTTCGGCTTCAAGGCGTGCGCCGCTCGTCTCCATGTGAGTCGCAGGCACACAACTTGACGCCATCGCATACATATTGACCGCGCCGTGTTTCGCCCGCTCCAGCATAAAGCGAATGCCTTCCAACCCAAGCACATTAGCAATCTCATGGGGGTCAGTGACAACGGTGGTCACGCCATGCGCCAAAACCGTTCGTGCGAATTCGGGCGGCGTACACAAACTGCTTTCGATGTGAACATGCGCGTCAATGAAACCGGGGGCGACATAACGCCCCTTGAGGTTGATTTCTTTTTCGCCGCTATAACCGCTGCCAAACGCGACCACATAGCCATGATGAACGACTATATCCGTCGGGTGAATTTCCCCCGACAGGACATTGACGAGTTGTGCATTTTTGAGAACCAAATGGGCGGGAATGTCGCCACGAGCGGCGGCGATCCGTTCTGCAAGGCTCATCAGTTAATCTCCCCGTATCAAGCGCATAGAAATCGCGTTGTGTTGTTCAAGCAGAACCGGCAAATCGACGGTTTGCAGCACGCCCTCTTTGACGACCACTCGCCCGTTGATCATCGAAAAATCGACGTTCCCCGGCTGGCACAACACGAGCGCCGCCGCCGGATCGTGCATTGCCCCGGCGAAGGCTGGCGTATCCAAACGGTAGCCAATGAAATCAGCCGACATGCCAGCGGCAAGTGA
>JBBQRJ010000312.1:0-6035 GCA_038214955.1 Aggregatilineales bacterium
CAGCGAACCCGCTGCAATCGCCGCCCATTCAATGCCGCCCGTCCCCAACACCAGCGGGATACTCGGCGGTGCGGTACGCGCTACGTCAGAGGTGAGCATAAGCGCGAATGCATATTCGTTCCACGAGAAGATCAACGAAAATACCGTTGTCGCTGCAATCCCCGTGATCGCTTGCGGCAGCACAATCTTACGGAAGGCTTGCAAACGGGTATAGCCGTCTACGAGCGCCGCTTCTTCGTACTCTTTCGGAATTTCGTCAATGAAGCCCTTAAGCAGCCACACCGAGAACGACAGGTTGAAGCTGGTATACAGCAAAATCATACCGAAATGCGTGTCGTACAACCCAACTTCTTTGTACATCAGGAAGATCGGGATCGTCACGACGACGGCGGGCAGCATTCGCTGGCTGAGGATGAAAAACAGCAGATCATCTTTGCCGGGAATGTCGAAGCGGCTGAAAGCATACGCCGCCAATACCCCAAAGCCGACTGAAAACAAGGTTGACGCGCCCGCGATGATCAGCGAATTGAGCAGTTGACGCGCAAACGCGCTCTGCCCGATGATCGTTTGCCCGCGCAGCAGTGCAATTTGGTTCGGATAATCGAGATCGGTACGCGCTTGCATCACCGCTTGTTCTGCGGCTGAAAGCTGACGCCGCTGTGTGAGCAAACTCACGAAGCCTTCAAATGTCGGGTTGAAGATCACGAGAGGCGGCGCACTGACAGCATCCGGGCGCGACTTGAACGCGGTCATGCCCATCCAGATCACTGGAACGAGCATCAACACGGCGATCAACACGGCAATGATCGCTCGTATCGTCACGCTGATTCGCTGACCGCGCCCTACTTTATCGACACGAGTCGAATAATTGACAGGAGATGATGGGGAATAGGTTGTCGCCATCGAGATCATCCTTCCCTGGCGCGGTTGAGCGCACGAATGTACAGGTTGCTGACGGCAATGATCACCACCAGCACAATATAAGCTAACGCGCTCGATTTGCCCGTGTCGAACTGTCCCTGAAACGCCAGTTGATACAACTGTACGCTCACGGTTTCAGTCACATCACCGGGACCGCCGCCCGTCAACCCCATGACGAGATCGAACTGTTTGAACGCTTCAATCGTGCGGAACAAGACGGCGATCAACAGCAGCGGCATCACCTGGGGCAGCGTGATTCGCCGGAACTGGAACCAACCGCCAGCGCGGTCAATGGCGGCAGCTTCATATAGATATTCGGGGATGGCGCTCAACCCGGCAAGGCAAAGCAGCATCACGAACGGACTCCACATCCACACATCCACAATGATGATCGCCCACATTGCCAGCGCGGGTTCGCCCAACCATTCAGGCGCGGTCTCTCGATAGGTTACTTGCGTAAAGAAGTCGCCATACGTCCCCTCTTGGCTGAGGACAAACCGCCATACCAAATGTGCCACGACGGGAATCAATATCAGCAGCGCAATTCGCCCAATATTTGCCCGCTGTTCGCCAAGCTGTTTGGGGAGCGTCCCCCACAGCAGCGCCACAACGATCACGCCGATAATGGTTGGTACAAGCAGCGTCAAAAAGCCGAAGACATAGTTGAAAATGCCATACGACGGATTCAGGATTAGTTTCCAAAACGTCGCAACAACAATCGGAGAGAGCATCATTGGCACAAGGATCAACGTTGTGACAACACCGCTGCCCGTGAACTTGGTTCGCAGCAGCATCGCCAAGCCGAACCCGACCACCGTTTGCAGCGCAACAGAGATCAGCGCATAAGTGCCAGTGACGCCGAAATTGTGCCAGAACTGTGCATCGGACAAAATGTCCGCGTAATTTTCAATCCCAATCCAGCGGGGTGCATCTGCTGAAATGACGGAATATTCATTAAAGGAGAGAAACAGACTATAAATCAAAGGGAATATATTCATGAGAATAAGCAGGATAATCGTCGGAAAAATGAAAAGCTGGACGATCCGCCTATCACTTAAATGACGCCGGGCAGCGGGTCGAGGTGCTGCTGCCTGTGCGGGCTTAACCGTATTGACTTGTGCCACAAATCACCTCATGGAATCGATTGTAGGGGAAACCTGACAGGTTTCCCCTACGAAATGACGATGAAAGATCGTCTACTCTGTTACGTAACCGGCTTCGACGAGAATACCGTCCATCTCCGCCGCCATGTTATCGAGGGCGTCCTGTGCTGTACCTTCACCACCTACGACGTAGGCGTGCAGGTAACGTTGTGCCACTTCGAGAAGCTGACCAAATTCGGGGATGTTCGAGAAGTCCTTGACGAAGGTCATGGTTTCCGCGAACGCCGCGTTATAGGGTGCAACTTCGAGGAATTCTGGCGATTCGAGGACGGCAATATTGCAGGTGTAACCGCCCAATTGCGCCCAGCGGAGTTGAACTTCTTCGGTGGCAAACCACTGAATGAAGTCCATCGAGGCTTGCTTGCGGGCATCATCGACGTAATTATTGATGCTGATCCCTTGACCGCCAAGCGCCGCATAGCGTTCGCCATCGGGGCCCGAAGGCATGGAGAAATAGCCGGTATCTGCGGCGTAGGGGTTGATGTTCGGGTTCGCCAGCGCGGGGAAGAAAGCGAAGTAGTTCATGATCATCGCCGCTTGACCGTTGGTGAACACGTCGTTCATTTCAGCAAAGAACGCATTGTTCGTGCCGGGAGGCGCAAACGAATACAGGTCACGGTACATTTCCAATGCGCCGACTGCGCCTTCGGAGTTGACCACACCGAGGGTGTTGTAGTCTTCATCGTACCAGTTGCCGCCGTAAGCGAAGAAGGGGTTCTGGAAGCCCATCGTAATACCGTCGTAGTCAATCTGCGTGTACACGCCGATCCCATACAGACCATCATCCGGGCGGGTGAAGAATTCAGCGACATCGCGCAGTTCATCCCATGTGGTCGGGACGGCGAGCGGGCGACCATAAGCCGCTTCAAATGCCGCCATGTTGTCGGCATCTTCGAACAGGTCACGGCGATATGCCCAACCGTTCGCATCACCTTCCGTCGGGTAAGCGTAATAGCTGCCGCTGTCCGCCGGGTATTCGCCGTAGTATTGCAGGGTCGCAGGGGTCACCGTTTCGGTGATTCCGTTGTCATTCAGGAACGAAGTCATATCAACATAGTGACCTTCCGTCACTGCCTGACCGAGCCATTGGCTGTCACCAACGACCATGTCAAACGCGCTGCCCTGTGCTGCCCATTCCGTCGCTACACGATCAAAGTAGCTGCCCCAAGGGGTCTGCACCACGTTAACCTTGATGCCCGTCGCGGCTTCGTAGTCATTCCCGATTTGCTGTAAGTAATTCGCGGGATCCCATTCTGCCCACCAAATATTGAGTTCGGTGATTGCGCCATCTTGTGCGCTTACCGAAACACCCGTCACCATCACGAGAAGCAGAGTAACAAGCAAGAGTTTCTTTAACACGGGTATTCTCCTTAAATTCGACTAAATAGAATTAATGTCAGGGTCGATCAAGCTCGTTTGTGAACTGAGTTGCCTCCTTAACAAGATTATATCGTTAGCGTCCGCTGGTGAAACAGCGGCTGACGCGCAAGTGGGGTCATCGGAAACATGGTATTGGGAAGTGAAAAAAAACGAAAGCACTATCTTAGACACATGAAACTATTTACCACAAAAAATTGAGCGTCCTACGTGCAACAATAACATAACTTGAGGAAAACTGTCAATCGAGTTTTAGGTCAATTGGTCTAAGGATTGAGAGTTCTCAATGAGTTTGCCGACATGGGAACAGGCGGTGTATACTCTTCAACGAATGATACCGTTTGTTGTCGTTGTCTTTCGTGAATTATTAGTTTTGAGGAGACCCACACATGTATGTTTGTATGCACAATTGGATGCGCCCCGAACCCATTGAAACCACCATTAAGCGCCTCAGCCGCTTGGGATACGATGGAATTCAGATCATGGGCGAACCGCGTAAGTATAATTGGACAGAAGTTCGCAAACAGCTAGACGATAATAATTTGAAGTGCTTCGGTTCGGTCAGCATCATGATCGCCGGACGTGACATGATCCATCAAGATGTGTACTACCGCGAAATGAGCATCCGTTACGTCAACGAATGCTTAGACATGGTGGGCGCGTTGGGCGGCAACATGTTCACGCTTGTACCGAACGAAGTGGGGCGCGTGACTCCCCGTTCTACCCCTGAACAGGAATGGGAATGGGCAGTGGATGGTGTGCGCCAATGTGCTGTACACGCGGCGCAGTACGGCATCAAGATCGGGCTAGAGCCGCTCAACCGTTTCGAGACGAATTTCCTCAACCGTCACGATCAGGCGCTCAAACTGATGGAAGATGTAGGCGAATCGAATGTTGGCGTGGCGCTCGATGCGTTCCACATCAATATTGAAGAAGCCGATATGTATCAGGCGATCCTCAACACGGGTAAACATCTGGTCGATTTCCACGTTGCCGACAATAACCGCCGTCCTCCCGGTGAAGGCGCGTTGGACTGGACGAAGTTGATTCAGACGCTCAAGGATGCGGGTTACACCGATGGACCGCTCACGGCGGAATTCGTCGTGCCGTTTGACCGTTCGCCCCTTGCGGAAAAAATGGAGGACTCCGGAACAGAAGCCAGCGAAGCGGAACTGAAATTCATCCGTGATCATGGCAGCGACCTGATGAGCGAAAATGCGTATACCGCGCACGTCGAGAACACGATCCGCCATTTGCGTGCGTGCGGCGCGTAAATCATTATGGCGACGGTTCTGCTGATCGGTACGCTCGATACAAAGGGACCGGAAACTGCTTACCTTCGGGATCGCGTTCGTGCGCTTGGCTGTGAGGCGCTGGTACTCGATTCGGGCATTCTAGGCGAGGCGGTTGGGATCGAGGCAGATTTCAACCGCCAGCTTGTTGCACAGGCTGCCGGATCAACCATTGACGCCTTACGCAACGCCGGATCACGCGGAAAAGCAGTCGAGGAGATGTTGAAGGGCGTCCGTAAAATCGCACTGGAGTTGTTTGAGGCGGGGCGCATTCAGGGTGCAGCCGCATTAGGGGGCGCAGAAGGGTCAGTGTTAGCCGCCGCCGCGATGAAAATGCTGCCTGTCGGTTTCCCTAAATTGATCGTCTCCCCTATTGCATCGGGGCATCGCAAGTTCGCGCCCTTCGTCGGCACAAAAGACGTGATGGTCATGCATTCGATTGTTGATATTCTGGGACTCAACCCCATTAGCCGCACGGTCTTTGACAGTGCCGCCGCCGCGATTACGGGTATGGCGCAAGCCTACGAGTCGCGCACGGTGATCATGCCCGACAAACCCGCCATTGCCGCCACTATGCTTGGCAACACCACCAAACCGTTGATGCGCGTGCGTCCGAAAGTGGAAGCGGAAGGCTACGATTTCGTGATCTTTCACGCCAACGGCGTCGGCGGCGCGGCAATGGACGAACTGATCCGGCAGGGGTATTTTAGCGCCGTGCTGGACTACACGTTGAGCGAAATCGCGGGCTGCATCGCGGGCGGTTTCCATGACGGCGGCACGAGTCGCATGGATGCCGCCGCAGAAACCGGAACGCCGCAGTTGATCGTTCCGGGCTGTCTCGACTTTGTGGTGTTCGGCGCAAAGCATGAAGTCCCCGACTCCTTTCGGGATCGTCCCACCTACTACCACAACCCTGAATTTACGCTCGTGCGCCTTACCCCCGATGAACAAATTCGCGCTACACAACATTTGTTGAGCAAACTCAACGCGGCGCAGGGCAAAGTCAGCGTGCTTGTGCCGTTGGGCGGCGGCTCGATCATGGACATTGACGGCGGCGCATTCTGGAATCCCGACCTGAATCAAGTGTGCCGGAACATGCTCAAGGACGGGCTAAAACCCGGTATTCAATACGCGGAAATTGAGGCGCACATCAACGAGGATCGCTTTGCCGACGCCACCTTTGACGCGCTGAAAACGTTGTTAAATTAGCTTTTTACCCCTCACCCCCAACCCCTCTCCCACGCAAGCGGGGAGAGGGGCGAATATAGGGAACGTTGGCTCC